>DASSYU010000421.1:0-5444 GCA_035703125.1 Pseudolabrys sp.
CTGTTCATTACGTCCGTCGGCCTTTCGGTCACGATGGGGCTGATGGGCTTTGTGAACCTGGCGCACGGCGCCTTCGCGATGGCCGGAGGCTACATCGTCGTCACGCTTACGCGCACGCTCGGCGTTGGCTTTGTTCCCTCGCTCGTCATTGCCGCGGTCGTCGTTGGCGCAGTGAGCGTCGTGTTCGAGCGCGGCCTCTCTCGCCGGCTCTATAAATCCACTGATCTCGAGCAGGTTTTGCTCACCATCGGTCTCGCGTTCATGGCGATCGCGACCGCGACTTATCTCTACGGACCGATTCCGAAGTCGGTGCCGTTGCCGGATTGGCTGCAGGGGGACGTCAATCTTGGATTCCGCAATTTCCCTAGCTATCGGGCTTTTCTGATCGCGCTCGGCGTCGTGCTTATCGCCGTGCTCTGGTACGCATTCGAACGCACCAATATCGGCGCAAAGATCCGCGCCGCCGTCGACAACCGGCGCATGGCGGAGTCGGTCGGCATCAATGTCGATCGTCTTTTCACGCTGACCTTCGCGGTGGGGTCGGGGCTTGCCGCGCTTGGCGGCGGGCTGGCGATTCAACTGTTCGGCCTGACGCCGTATTTCGCGGTGCTCTATCTGGTGCTGTTCCTGATTGTGGTGGCGGTCGGCGGCCTCGGGAGCCTGAAAGGGACATTGGTTGCAGCGCTTGTTCTGGGCGTCATGGACACCGGCGGCAAATATCTGCTGGCGGAAGCCGGCGGCTTCTTCATTTATGCCGTCACGGTGGCGGTTCTTCTGATCAAGCCGGCGGGGTTCTATGGCCGCGAGTGAGACCACGACCCCGTTAAGCCAGGGGCAGGCACGCGACCGCGCGGCAGAATATCTGCTCAGGCGTCACCGTTTCCACGCCGCGGAAGCATTGCCGTGGCTGCTCGCGATCGCGGCCTACTTCATCTTTCCCGAGCGCATGACCTTCGGCAGCCAGGTGCTGGTGATGATCATGTTCGCGCTCTCGCTCGATCTCATTCTCGGCTATGCCGGCATAGTCACGCTCGGTCATGCCGCCTTCTTCGGCGTGGGCGCCTACACGGTTGGACTTGCCGCCGCCCGCCTGGGGTGGAGCGAACCGATCAGCGGCCTGTTTGCGGCGGCAATCCTCGCCGGTCTGGTCGGGCTTGTTTCGGGCTGGTTTCTGCTGCGGTACCGCGGGCTGACCCTGCTGATGCTGACGCTGGCGACCGCCATCATGCTGATGGAGGCAGGGAATCTGCGCTCCGATATTTCCGGTGGCTATGACGGTCTGCCGGGGCTGACTTTCGATCCGCTGTTCGACCGGTTCGATTACGATCTGTACGGCCGCACCAATTATATTTATGCGCTGGTTGTGTTGGCGATCGTGTTCTATTTCGTTCGCCGCATCGTCTATTCACCGTTTGGACAATCGTTGACCGGCGTCCGTGAAAACGTTCGGCGCATGCATGCCATCGGCTCACCGGTGCATCTGCGGCTGGTGACGGTCTACACCATTGCCGCGGCGATCGCCGGCGTCGCCGGTGCGTTGTTCACCCAGACAAATGCCTATGTCACGTTGACTGTTTTTGAATTCGAAAATTCCGCAAAGGTTATGGTCATGCTGATCCTCGGCGGTACGGGCCGGCTCTACGGAGCGTTTATCGGCGCTACCGTCTATATGGTGCTGGAGGATCACCTTTCGAAACTCAGCCCAACGTTCTGGCTGTTCGGGATAGGCCTGATGCTCGTGCTGGCGGTGTTGTTTGCCCGCCGCGGGCTATTGGGGCTTTTCGAGGATCTCGGAAACTATCTGTCGAAGAAGAGGCCAAAGTCGTGACTGCCGCCCTCGAAGTGCAGGCGATGAATCGCTCGTTTGGCGCGCTGCCGGTTGCGCGTGATGTGAACCTTTCGCTTGAGCGCGGCGCGCGGCACGCGCTCATCGGCCCCAACGGTGCTGGCAAGACGACTTTGGTCAATCTGATCACCGGCGTTCTCAAGCCGCATTCGGGCCGCGTCATCCTCAATGGTGAGGACATCACCACACTGAGCCAGGCCGATCGCGCGAGGCGGGGACTCGCGCGGACCTTCCAGATCAACCAACTGTTCCGCGGGTTATCCGTGCTCGAGAACATCGGCATGTGCATCAGCGAGCGCGACGGCCACGCCGCCAATATGTGGCGTCCGGTCGGCAGCAGCCGGGCCGTTCTCGATGAGGCGCTCGATCATCTCGACTCGCTGCGGTTAGTCGACGATGCGCTCAAGCTGGTGCGTGAGCTACCTTATGGCCGCCAGCGGCTGGTGGAGATCGCCATTGCGCTCGCGCAGAAGCCGCGAGTGCTGCTGCTCGACGAACCGGCCGCCGGTGTGCCGTCGTCCGAAAGTCATCTCATTCTCGATGTGGTGGCGGCGCTCGATCCCGACATTGCTGTGCTGATCATCGAGCACGACATGGATGTGGTCTTTCGCTTTGCGAAAGAGATCACCGTCCTTGTGCAGGGTGCGGTCTTCACGCAGGGCACCCCTGAAGCGATCATGAACAATGAGCAAGTGAAGGCGGTCTATCTCGGCCAGGAAGGTCACCATGCAGGCCATCGCGGAGGCCGCCATGGCTAAATGGGCGCTCGATCTTGAAAACGTCCGCGCCGGCTACGGCGAAACCGTCGTGCTTGAAGATATCCGCTTTGCGCTCGGTGCCAGCGAAACCGTGTCGATCATCGGACGCAACGGCGTCGGCAAGACCACGCTGCTGGCGACGATCATGGGCCATACCACGCTGCACGGCGGGCGCGTCGCGCTGCATGACAAGGACATCGCGGCGCTTGCAACCTACCGGCGGGTCGCTGCGGGCCTGGGCTACGTGCCGCAGGAGCGTGAGATTTTTCCCTCGCTCACGCTGCGGGAAAATCTTGAAGTCGCCGCGCGGCCGGGCTCATGGACCATTCAGACGGTTTTCGAGCTTTTTCCGCGGCTGGCGGAGCGGGCGGACAACCGCGGCAATCAGCTGTCCGGCGGCGAGCAGCAGATGCTGGCGATCGGGCGGGCGTTGATCGGCAATCCGACGGTGCTGCTGATGGACGAGCCGTCGGAAGGGCTAGCGCCTGTTATCGTCGAGGAGCTGGCGCGCGCGGTGAAGCGGCTGACGCAGTCGAGCGGGCTTGCGATCGTGCTGGTCGAGCAGAACACGCGGCTTGCGCTCGACATCGCCCCGCGCGCGGTGGTGATGGATCGCGGCCGCATCGTCTATGACGGCGCCAGCGAAGTCCTGCGCAAAGATCCGGTAAAGCTCGAGCAGCTGATCGGCGTCGTGAAAGCTTAGACCAGGACGCATTGGGCTGCCGCCCAAGCATTGCCTTTCATACGTGCGAAAGGCATAGAGCACGCATGAAACGCAGCGCCAATCGCATCCTTACCACACATGTCGGCAGCCTGATCCGTCCGCAGCCGCTGCAGGAATTCCTGCGCGCCAAACAGGGCGGCAAGCCTTACGACGTAAAAGCCTATCAGAAATGCCTGAGCGACTCCGTTGCCGACGTCGTACGCGAGCAGGCGGGCGCCGGCATCGACGTCGTCAGCGACGGCGAGTTCGGCAAGTCGATCAGCTGGGCGCAGTACGCGCTCGAGCGGCTGTCTGGCTTTGAGCGTCGCCCGCTCAGGCAGGAGGCGGCCAATCCGTTCAAGCGCGGTGCGGATCGCACCAGATTCGCCGAGTTTTACGCCGAGCTCGATGCCAAGGAAGCGGTTGCGACGACCACAGAGGCCATCTGCGTCGGCCCGATCAAATATACCGGACAGGCCGAGCTGCAGCGCGATATCGACAACTTCAAGGCCGCGCTCAAGAGCGTAAAGGTGGAAGAGGCCTTTCTGCCTATCGCCGCGCCGGCAAGCGTGATCCCCGACCGCAAGAACGAGTACTACAAAAGCGACGAGGAACTGCAGGCGGCCATCGCCGGGGCGATGCGCACCGAATACAAGATGATCGTCGATGCCGATTTCCTGCTGCAGCTCGACGATGCGCGCAGCGCGGTCACTTACGACCGCATGGTGCCGCCCGCCAGCTTCGCGGACTATCGCAAATGGCTGGCACGGCAGGTCGACATTCTCAACCATGCGATCGAGGGGCTGCCGGCCGACCGCATCCGCTATCACGTATGCTGGGGCTCGTGGCCGGGTCCGCATACCAGCGACGTACCGCTGAAGGAGATCGTGGACCTGATCCTCAAGGTAAAGGTCGGCGCCTATGTCATCGAGGGCGCCAATCCACGTCACGAGCACGAATGGCAGGTATGGAAAAATGCAAAGCTCGGTGCGGGGCAGGTGCTGATTCCCGGTGTCATCAGCCATGCCACCAATGTCGTCGAGCATCCGGAGCTGGTGGCCGAGCGCATCACGCGTCTGGCGCGCGTCATTGGCCGGGAGAATTTGATCGCCGGCACCGATTGCGGTTTTGCGCAGGGACCTTTCTATCGCCGCGTGCATCCGTCGGTGATGTGGGCGAAGCTGGAAGCGCTGAGCGAAGGAGCACGGCTTGCGAGCAGGGAACTCTGGTCCTAGGCTCGCGTATGAAATTGGACCTTAAGCAAGCCGTTCGTCCCCGCGCACCAACATCGGGTATACCCGATGTTGGCGTATACGTGCGCAAGTCGGCTAAAGCCCACTTGCGATGGGACCCAGGGCGACGCGTCGGAGTTTCATCTGGATTCTCGCTTGCGCGGGAATGAGGGAGTTTGATTTGGCGGCTTGCGACCTCTCGTGTGACGCCGCAGGCGTCGGCAAGGCAGGAGATCAGATCTTATGAACGTCAACGCTCAGCCGGCCAAGGGACTCGCAATTCCCTTCGATCACCATCGTCTTGATCGCCTGATGGACGAGGCTGGCATCGACGTGGTGCTGGCGACGTCCAAACACAATGTGCAGTATTTGCTTGGCGGCCATCGCGCCGATTTCTTCGATTACATGGATGCGACCGGCATCACCCGCTATCTGCCGGTCCTGGTCTACCCGAAAGGCGCGCCCGAGAAGGCGGCCTATATCGGCCACCGCCTGGAGAAATTCCAGCGCGAGCTCAGTCCGATGTGGACGCCGGAGACCCAGACCAACACCTGGGGCACGGTCGACGCCATGCAGAAGGCGGTCGATCACATGCGCAAGATCGGCCTCAAGCCGAAGCGCATCGCCACTGAGTTCGGCTTCCTGCCTTATGATGCTTCGCAGGTGCTGCGCGCTGCGTTTCCGGACGCCGAGTGGGTGGATGGGCTCTACGTGCTCGAGCGCCAGCGCGTGAAGAAATCCACCGAGGAATTGAAATTGCTGAAATACGCGTCCGAGGCCGTGATCGAGTCGATGCAGGCCGTCATCGCGGCGAGCAAGCCCGGCGTCACCAAGGCCGAAGTGGTCGAGGCTTTGCGCCGCGAGGAGACCAACCGCGGCCTTACTTTTGAATATTGCCTGATCAC
>DASSYU010000423.1:0-2533 GCA_035703125.1 Pseudolabrys sp.
CAGCGTACCAAGCGCCATAGCAAGCTGGCAGGTGATAACTACCCAGAACGGAACGTGGAATTCGGCACCAAGGTGCCCCTGCGAGTAGAGCAGCACGGCGATGATGCCCATCGTTTTCTGAGCGTCGTTGCCGCCGTGACCAAGCGAATAGAACGAGGCGGACACGAATTGCAGGTGCTGGAAGGTGCGATCGACCGCGAACGGCGTCGAGCGCACGAACATCCATGACAGGAGCAGGACCATCAGCAACGCTAGCAGAAAGCCGATCAATGGCGAGCCGACGATCGCAAGGGTGGTCGGCAGCAGGCCATGCCAGACGATAGCCGCCGGGCCGGCCTTGGCGATGCCGGCACCGACCAGCCCGCCGACTAGCGCATGCGAGCTGCTCGATGGAATCCCAAGGCCCCAGGTGATCAGATTCCAGATGATCGCGCCCATCAAAGCGCCGAATACAACGGCCGGGTCGACCACCGTCGCTGCAATAATGCCGGTGCCAAGCGTATTCGCTACGTGCAAGCCAAAGAACAGGAACGCGATGAAATTGAAGAAAGCCGCCCAAGCGACCGCGTACTGTGGTCGTAGCACGCGCGTCGAGACAATCGTAGCAATGGAGTTGGCTGCGTCGTGGAGTCCGTTTAGAAAATCGAACGCAAGCGCGACACCGATCAGCCCGATCAGGATGGGCAATGACAAAGCAACGTCCATCGTCGGAAAAACTCCGCGGTGCTACACGTGCTCGATAACGATGCCGTGCATAACATTTGCTACGTCATCGAACCGGTCGACAACTTTTTCGAGATGATCGTAGACTTCGTTGCCAACGAAAAAACCCATTGGGTCTGATTTCGACTTTGCGTGGTAGAGCTCGCGCAATCCCATGTCATGCAATTCGTCCGCGCGGCCTTCGAGCGCCGAAATCTGCGCGGTCAGGTCGCTGAGATGCGCAGCTTCCGAGCTGATCGAGCGCAGCAGCGGCACTCCTTGCTGCACCAGCTGTGCGCATTTGACGATGGCGTCTGCCATCTCCTTCATTTGCGGCGTGAATTCGGTGACGTCGAACAGGATAACGCCCTTGGCAGTCTTCTGCATCTGATCAATGGAATTATCCATCGAAGTGATCAGGTCGCGGATGTTGCCGCGGTCGAACGGCGTGATGAAAGTGCGGCGTACCGCGATCAGCACTTCGCGGGTGACGTCGTCGGCATCGTGCTCACGGTCCATGACTATCTGATAGTTGCGCTCAACCGCTGCGCCGCCTTCGAGCATGGCGCGCAGGGCCTGTGCACCCGCCAGCACCGCCTGAGAATGACGTGCGAACAGATCGAAGAATCGCTCCTCCTTCGGCATCAAGGCATGGAACCAGCGCAGCATGAAAATCCCCTGGACCGTGAGCGGTTCGTGAGGGGGAAACTAGTCGTTCAGGTTGAGGTTGCGAAACCTGGCGAAGCGCGCCTGTGGAAACAATCGTCGGCTGAGCCGAAATGCAAGGCAATACCTGCGCGGCGATCAAGTTTAACATCATGAAAACAATGACTTCCGACGTAGTCGTTTTGCTCCCCCAGCCGAAGATTTGCTGCATCGGCACGCGGGGTCAGATAGTTTGCGGTCTACAGGAATTGCGACGTGGAGACGTTTGATGCGATTGGGTTACTTCACCATGCCCGTGCACCCTTTGGGCCGGGACTGGTCACAGACGCTGCGCGAGGACCGCGAGGCAATTATCCTCGCCGACAAGCTGGGCTTCTACGATGCCTTTGTCGGAGAGCACCTGACCGACGCCTGCGAGAACATCACCAACAGCATGATGTTCCAGGCGACGCTGATCCACGACACCAAGACGATCAAGCTCGCGACCGGCACGGCCAATCTCGCTCAGATGCACCCGGTGGTAATCGCGGTGAACGCCGCGATGTTCGACCATCTGTCGCAAGGCCGCTTCGTGATGGGCGTGAGCGCGGGTGCTCTCACTTCGGATTCGGAAGCGATCGGGATTCTCGACCTCGACCGCAACAAGATTTTCGCCGAGGCAATCGACGTCATCCTCGCGGTCTGGGAGCGCAACCCGCCCTACGACATCGACTTCCCGGATAACCGTTTCAAAGTCACCTTCGCGCGCACTCCAGCGCCCGAGCTCGGCGTCGGAATCCTCGCCAAGCCGTTTCAGAAGCCGCGACCGGAAATCGTCGGCACGGTCGTGGCGCCGTTTTCTCCAGGTGTCGTGCTGATGGGCAAGCGCGATTTCCATCCGTTATCGGCAAACTTCCTGTTGCCAAGACACCTGAAGTCGCACTGGTCGAATTACGCCAAGGGCAAGGCCGAGGCCGGAGCGAAGGCCAATATTGCCGACTGGCGCGTGGCGCGAACGATCTTCGTCGCGGATGATGACAAGGTGGCGAAGCGATACGGCTTTGAGGACGCGAAGAGCCCGTACCGGTTTTACTTCGAGCAAATGCGCGCCAAGATGAAGCGCGGCGACCGGCTTTACGTCTTCAAGAGTCACAAGGAACAGCCGGACGAGGAAATCACCCTCGAC
>DASSYU010000434.1:0-2868 GCA_035703125.1 Pseudolabrys sp.
GTCGTACCGTCGTGCACATGCTGACGGGCGCGCCCGCCGGAGATTGAGGTCCAGAAGTAATCGAGCACATGGCGGTGGAAACCGATCCGCTCGCCAGGCGCGAGACGTATGATCCATACGCGCGTCCGTTCGTTTTCCGACAGCAGCGTCGAGCCCACGCAGGGATTGGGACTCTTGCTTTCGCGCTCGAATTCGGCGGTGATCTCCGCCGGCCACTGTGACTTTTCCTTCTTCTCGGCCTGTTTGTCGAGCATGAGGGCCATGGGAATTCCTCCAAAGCTGCTGGCTGTCATATATAGGATAAATGGGTAAACGAAAAGATCGAGGCTGAACCATTGTCCGGGGCTCGCGCGCGGCGCGCAATCATCGTCGGCGGTTCGATGAGCGGCTTGCTGAGCGGCCTTTTGCTGCAGCGGGCCGGTTGGGCAGTGGATATCTACGAACGGGTCGAGACCGAACTTTCGGGCCGCGGCGCCGGGATTGTCGCGCAGCAGGAGCTCATCGCACGGTTGCGCGGACTTGGCCTCGCGACGGACGAGCTCGGCGTTCACATTACAACCCGCAAAATTCTTGATGCACAGGGACGCCTGACACATGAAATCAATTGTCCGCAGGTGCTTACTGCCTGGGAACGCGTCTATCGCCTCCTGCGGGATGCCTTTCCAGCAGCTCACTATCATCGCGGGCGCGGGCTAACGAAGTTCACGCAGAATCAGGATGCTATCCACGCGCATTTTTCCGATGGCGAAATCATCGAGGCGGACCTGCTCGTTGGCGCGGATGGGATCCGGTCGACCGTTCGACGGCAGTGTTCGCCGGATGTGACGCCGTGTTACGCCGGCTATTCGGCTTGGCGGGCGCTGATTGCGGAACGCGCCTTTCCGGCCGACGTGCATCGCGAACTTTTCGCGCACATGACGTTCGGTCTGCCACCCGGCGAGCAATTCCTTGGCTATCCCGTGGCCGGTCCCGACAACGACCTGCGTCCCGGCCACCGCCGTTACAACGTCGTGTGGTATCGGCCCGCGGACGAAACGACCAAATTAAAGTGGCTGCTCACGGACGATCACGGTGTGACGCACGCGATTTCAATTCCGCCGCCGTTGATTCCGCGGCAAGCGATCGCGGAAATGCGCGCCGATGCCGAGCGCCTGGTTGCGCCGCAGTTCCGGCAGATCGTGCGGCTGATTGAGGAGCCGATCCTGCAGCCGATCTACGATCTCGAGTCACCCCGCATGGCCTTCGGCCGGGTGGCGATCCTGGGTGACGCGGCTTTCGTGGCGCGGCCGCACGTTGCCGCCGGAGTTTCCAAGGCGGCGGACGATGCAGCCGCATTGGCAGCTTCGCTGCAACATGAGGAGAATGTCGAAGCCGCGCTCAAGCGCTATGAAGCTGCCAGGCTGTCGGAGAATTACCGCATCATCGAGCGCGCCCGCCATCTTGGCGCCTATTTGCAGGCGACCCGCACGCAGGAAGAGCAAGCGCGCGCCGGCAGGCACAGTACCGATGCGGCCGTGATTGCGGAAACCGCGGTTTTGGATTTTCTTTACGCCTGATCGTCGGCGCTAGAGTTTCAACAATTTTTTCGCGTTGCCGCCGCAGATCGCGGCGCGGGTGGTGCTGTCGAGACTTTCGACCGACGCAACATGGCCGATGGGGTCGTACTCCAGCATGTCAAACGGGTAGTCCGTGCCGAGCACAATGCGATCGCCGCCATAGGTCTTCACCAGTGCTTCAAGCTGGTGCGGAGTGAAGACGACGGTATCGAAATAGACGTTCCGCCGCAGGTACGTCGTAGGCGGCAGCGGCAGGTCGCCGTGCGCATCCGACCGCGCCCCCCAGGCATGATCGATGCGGCCGGAGTAGGCGCCCAGGAAACCGCCGCCGTGCACGGCCAGGACGCGGAGCTTGGGATGCCGTTCGAACACGCCGTCGAAGATCAGGTAGTGAAGTGCCATCGTGGTATCGAGCGGATTGCCGATTACGTTGTTGAAGTAGAAGCGCGCGAAGCGTTGCGGTTGCGTGAAGCCGGTCGGGTGGATCAGCACCAGTGCGTCGAGCTCCTCGGCCTTTTTCCAGAACGGCGCAAAGGCCGAATCGGACAGTTCCTTGCCGTTGACGTTAGTGAGGATCTCGACCCCTTTAAATCCGAGCTGCTTCATGCCGCGCTCAAGCTCCGTGGCCGCCTCGTTGCCGTCCTGCATCGGCACGCCGCCGAGCGCGACCAGCCGATCCTTGTGCTTGCCCACATACTCCGCGATGCCGTCATTAAGCGCGCGCGCGGCCTGCACGCCGACGTCGACGGGCAGGTAATAATAGATTTGCGGCGGGGCAGGACAGATAAGCTGCATGTCGACGCCCATCTCGTCCATAACGGCAAAGCGCTCGTCCGTCGTGCTGATGCGCGTGCGGATGTCCGCAGCTTGTTTTGCCATCAGCGCCTGGGTTTCCGGCGTCGAGTCCGCAACCAGCGGATCGGTCGACTGCTTGAGATGCGGTGTCACGATCTCCGCCACGCGCGGGACCGCGACATGGGAGTGCATATCGAGGGTGAGGCTTTTCGGCCTGACTTCCCGTCCGGGCTTGCCGTGCTTGCGCGCAGCCGTATTGGCATATTTGTTCCAGACAGTCGCCATTTCCGAAATTCCTTCCGCTAGAAAATACCGAGGTGCTGCGAGACGATTTCGTCATCGAGCTTGATGCTGCTCGCTGGGCCTTTGAACACCACCGCACCGGTGTTGATGATTACCACGTCGTCGGCAAGGTCGAGCGTGAGCTTGATGTTCTGCTCGACGAGCAGGATCGACTGGCCCTCGGCCTTGAGTTGCGCAATCGTACGTCCGACCTCGGCCACAAGCTGGGGCGCCA
>DASSYU010000435.1:0-2692 GCA_035703125.1 Pseudolabrys sp.
GGCACCGAGAATGACCGGCCCGCTCAGCATCGATATGCTCGACGAGCTGGCCATTCTGCTTGCGGCATCGACCGTCGTCGCGATCATCGCCTATCGAATCCGCTTTCCGGGCGGGTTGCTGTTCGGCGCCATGCTCACCTCTGCGATCCTGCACGGAAGCGGGATTATCCATGCCGTGATGCCATGGTGGGTCGCGAACACGGCGATGGTCGCGATGGGCGCGATTACCGGCTCGCGCTTTGCCAACACCTCGCCGCGGATGCTGCTGAATTTCGTCGCCGCCGCTTTCGGCTCGTTCGCGGTGGCGGTCGCGATATCCGCGGTTTTCGCAGCGATTCTTATCAGCCTGCTGTCGTTGCGTATCGCCGAGGTGATGATCGCCTTTGCGCCGGGATCGGTCGACGCCATGATGCTGCTGGCGCTGGCGCTCAGCCTCGATCCTGTCTACGTCGGCGCGCACCACCTCACGCGCATCTTCTTCGTGTCGCTGACCATGCCGCTGCTGGCGCGCTACAGCGCCCGCGCACAAAAGACGACCGGCGAAGGCGCGAAACGGCCGACAAAACCGCCGCCATTCCAGGATTGATAGGTAGGCTGGATTTATTCCGCCGCGGCCGCCTGCTTGCCCCGGCGCAATCCGAGTCGATCCCAGACGTCGACCAGCGCTTCGGCAAGCGCATCGACCAACGCATCGTCGTGGTACGGCGAGGGGGTGATGCGGAGACGCTCCATCCCGCGCGGCACGGTCGGATAGTTGATCGGCTGGATATAGACGCCATGCTCGGCAAGCAGCAGATCGCTTGCTGCTTTGCACTTCTCGGGGTCGGCGACGAGAACCGGCACGATATGTGTCGTGCCCGGCATTACCGGCAAGCCCGCTGCATTGAGAACGGCTTTTACGCGGGCGGCACGTTCCTGGTGGCGCTCGCGCTCCCAGCTTGACGTCTTGAGATGACGGATCGCCGCGGAGGCCGCAGCGCAAATTGCGGGCGGCAGCGCCGTGGTGAAGATGAAGCCCGGCGCATAGGAGCGCACCGCATCGACGACATCTTCACTGGTTGCGATGTAGCCGCCGAGGCAGCCGAACGCCTTGGCGAGCGTGCCCTCGATCACGTCGACCCGTCCCATTGCGTTGTCGCGCTCGCAGATGCCGCCGCCGTGCGGTCCGTACATGCCGACCGCGTGCACTTCATCGCAGTAGGTCATCGCGTTGTAACGCTTGGCGAGGTCGCAGATCGCATGCACCGGCGCGATGTCGCCGTCCATGGAATACAGGCTCTCAAAGACGATGAGCTTCGGGCGGTCAGGGTCGGCGGCCTTGAGCAGCTCCTCGAGGTGCTGAAGGTCGTTATGACGCCAGATCTTCTTCTCGCCGCCGGACTGGCGGACACCTTCGATCATGGAATTATGATTGAGCGCATCGGACAGGATCAGGCAGTTCGGCAAAAGCTTCGCGATCGTGGAGATGCCGGTCTCGTTCGAGACATAGCCCGACGTGAACACCAGTGCGGCCGGCTTGCCATGCAGGTCGGCGAGCTCACGCTCGAGCTCGACCAGCGGATGGTTGGTGCCGGCGATGTTGCGCGTGCCGCCCGCGCCGGTGCCCATGCGGGTTGCCGCCTCGACCATGGCGCCAATCACCTTCGGATGTTGGGCCATGCCGAGGTAATCGTTCGAGCACCAGATCACGACGTCGCGCTGGCCTTGTGGGGAGTGCCAGATCGCGTGCGGAAAACGGCCTGCGACACGCTCGAGATCAGCGAAGACCCGGTAACGCCGCTCGTCCCGCAATTTGCCCAGCGCAGACGCGAAATAACCCTTGTAGTCCATGTCTTAATCACTTCCTGGCCCCGCGTAGGCTACTTTTAGAAGGGTTCCAGGGTATTTGTCGAGCCGAGATTCGTCGCATTCCAAAGTTGGATATTGCCCATGGAGGCCAGGCCTACCGGAACGCCGCAATGTCGAGATGCCCTCGCAACGCCGCGAGCAGCAGCGCGCCGACATGAAGTTGCAACGTGAAATCCCCCGAAAGAATGAGTGAAGCGAGTTCATGCGGCGTGACGAGCTTGACCTCGATGCCCTTCTTCCCCGCTCCCCGAGCGTGGACCGGTTTCCACAAAGAATGAATGGATGGTGTTCGACAAGCGCGCGGTGCACGGGGCATAGCTGCCAAGCGCGTGTACCGTGCGAGCTGGATACCCGGTCTCCTCAAGCAGCTCACGACGGCACGAGTCCTCAGGCGGCTCGCCTTGTTCGATTGTGCCCGCGGGCAACTCCCAGGTGAACTTCTCCACGGCGGGCCGGAACTGGCGGACGATCGGAAACTTTCCGTCCGGTGTGCGCGCGACGATCGCAACATAATCGCGGTGGGCGATGGCGTGATACAACTCGGGGGCGCCGCCCGTGTTGAGCTCGACGCCGCGTTCGATGATCTCGACCCAGGGTGAGACGCGCGTCGCGCGGCGACTAACGATCCTCGGCCAGGACATTGCTGGTGCCCCCAATCAGGTCACAGGCTGGCGGCGAACGGCCCGACGGAGATAGCTCGTGGCAAAGCGTAGCGATACCAGCGCAGGTAATCCGGCAGCCACTTGACCACCTGAAATCGGCTGGCTCCGTGCGCGCGCTCGAACCAGCGGGCCGGCACCTCGCCGATCCGCCAGCGGAGACGATGGCACTTCACCAGCAGCTC
>DASSYU010000458.1:0-4273 GCA_035703125.1 Pseudolabrys sp.
CCTCCAGGGTCGGCAATCCCTTCCAGTCGCGCAGCGATGTTGACGCCATCGCCGAAAATGTCGTCACCCTCAATGATAATGTCGCCAACATTAATACCGATACGCAATTCGATGCGCTTGTCATGCGGCTCAGCAATATTACGCTCAGTCATTTCGCGTTGAATTTCGATGGCACAGGTAACCGCGTCAACAGCGCTGCCGAACTCCACCAGCATTCCGTCGCCCATCAGCTTGACGATCCGGCCCGAATGGGCGTCGATCTTCGGATCGATAAGCTCGTGCCGCAACGCCTTTAAACGCGCCAGTGTCCTGGCTTCGTTGATCCCCATAAGGCGCGAGTAGCCGACCACATCGGCTGACAGGATAGCTGCGAGTCGCCTTTGAAGGCGCTCTTTGGCCATGCAGATTGCCCCTCGGGAAAGCCTCGATCGAATACGACTTTATGTCTCACTAGCTGGAGTGTCTATCGAAGGCGCGATGTCCGCTTTGGGTCCAAAGCAGACATATGCGCCGCAACAACGCACGTCCGCTTTACCCCCAATAGCGACCGCGAAAGCGGACTCCCGCAAAAGGTCATGTCCGCTTTCCCCCCGAAAGCGGACATGTGCGGCGCACTAGCTCATGTCTGCTTTGGGCCAATAGCGGACATTGAATGGCTCATATTATGCAGTTGTGTTGCATCGCTCCAAAATAATTCATACGCTCCAAATCGAAACTAAACAGGGCGGAGGTACAGCTCATTCAAAGAGGGGGCGACTATGCTGTGAGTGTTCTTGATGGCCGTTGTAATTAATTTGATGATCGCATCAATTCCAGCTGCTGCTCAAAATTTTACGGGATCTTGCCGGGCTTGGTGCCAAAACAATCGATGCGGTGTTGGCTCGGGCAATCCCATTGAATGCATGCGTCAATGTACAGCTTCTTGCAAGCAGAGAAATCCAAAAGCTAAAGACTAAATGCCGGAGTCCGTACCGACGTCCGCTTTGGGTCAGAAGCAGACATATGCGGTGCAATAAGGCATGTCCGCTTTAGCTCCAATAGCGACCGCGAAAGCGAATTCCTGCAACAAGCCATGTCCGCTTTACCCCCGAAAGCGGACGTGTGCGGCGCAAACCATCATGTCAGCTTTGGACCAGAAGCGGACATCGGAATCGAACGAAGGCGACGGTGAAGAAAGCCCTGTCGGCGGCGTCGTTCACTTAAATTCTATGACCAACGCCACCTATCACACCCTTACAACTGACGACTTCAGCATCTTCCAAGACTTTTAACGCGTGCGGAGCATTAGGAGGAATAAGCGCTGCCATGCCGCTGCCAATGATCGTCGGCTTGCCGTCAAGCGTGAGACGGCATTTTCCGCTCAAAACGAGGAGAACCTGCTCATGAGGATGGGCATGTTGCTTCGCTCCTTCACCAGCCTTGTATCGTAGCAATCCGACTTCGACCTGCGTGCCAGTGATCAAACGGCCGTAGGCCGTGGAATGCTTTGGCGTGACAAATTCCTCCGGAATATCTTCAAGTTCGTAGATAGGCATAACACCTCATAAACTGTTGCTACCGACCGTGATTACGCCGATCGGCTATACTAGCGTCGCGTTAGCGTACCTGCGCCCCGTAATGCAACCACGGCTATTGCCGCAATGATCCACAACAGATCACGATCATGCCTATGATGCGCGGATCCCGATACTCCAAGTCTAATTATTCGGCGGTCAGGGAGGTCTGAGGGTCAGCAAGTAACGTCACGCCGCCTGGACGAATTCCACACCTGTTTCAGTCACGGTGCGCCAGACGAGCCGACACGGTCGGATCGAGTAGCCGCCGTCGAAAGTCATCTCGAACTCTTTCGGCAGATCAACCGTGTTTGCGATCTGAATGCGCGCGCCGCTATTGGTCACATTGCGTACGACACAATCGATGATCGCTGATCGACCCAAAACAAGTTTTGCGCTCTTCAGCACACGCGAGCGCCCCGCTTTACGGCGTTCTGCCACGGTCACTACTCCTGTGAATTGCGTTCAAATAATCGGAAAAATTGGCTAAATCGCTAAATCGATTGGCCGTTCAGCGATCCAGCGAGAAAGACCTCATTAATCAAAATTGCCCGGTCCGTTGGCGCGGCTTCTTGTGCAGGCCCTTGTTATTTTTGCGCTTTTGGGCATCCTAAAACCGGTGCATATCGGTGCAGGTTGAAGTCATGCAGCTTTTCACCACGGCCGAGGCTGCCGCCTATCTCCGGCTCAAGGAGCGCAAGATCTACGAAATGGTGGCGGACAGGACGGTACCCTGCACGAAAGTGACGGGCCGCTGGTTGTTTCCGAAGGCCGAACTCGATCACTGGCTGGCGTCCAGCATCTCACGACCTGCGGGCACGGCGCGACCGGACCCAGCACCCATCGTCGGTGGCAGCCACGATCCGCTCTTCGAATGGGCCTTGCGCGAAAGCGGCTCAGGCTTGGCGACGCTGGCGCTCGGCAGCGAGGCGGGGTTTTCCCGGTTCGCCGCCGGCGAAACGATTGCTGCCGCGATTCATTTGCATGCGCTGGATGATCTCGATGCCGATGCCAACATGGATGCCCTGCGAAGCCACAACGAACTGCAGGATGCCGTGATGATTGCGTTTTGCCGCCGCGAACAGGGGTTCCTGGTCGCGGCGGGAAATCCGCTCAAGCTCGGCTCGATTGAGGATATCCGCAAGAAACGTGCGCGCGTCGCCATGCGGCCGAAAGGCGCCGGTGCGCAGCTGCTGCTCCTGGCGTTATCACACCGCGCCGACATTGCGCTGGACCAACTTGCCTCCGTTGCACCTGTGTGCCCGACCGGCCCTGACATCGCGCAGTCAATTCGCGCCGGCCGCGCCGATACCGGCATTGCCACGCGCGGCGTCGCAAACGCGGCCGGGCTTGACTTCGTTCCGATTGTTTGGGAGCCGTTCGACCTGGTAATGCGCCAGCGCGACTATTTCCGGTCGCCGTTGCAGTCGCTGCTGAAGTTTTTCCATTCTCCGGATTTCGCCACACGCGCGCGCGAACTCGGCGGCTACGACATCAGCGCTGCAGGCACCGTACGGTTCGTAAACTGATGACCGATGCGCAAGTCTGGCCGACCGAATTGCGACTGCGCAAGGACCGCAAGGCCCTGACCGTTACCTTCGACAGCGGGGAACGTTTCGAATTGCCGGCCGAATACCTGCGGGTCAAGAGTCCGAGCGCAGAAGTGCAAGGTCATTCGGAAGAAGAGCGAAAGACCGTCCCCGGCAAGCGGAATGTCGAGATTCTTGAGGTTTTGCTGGTCGGCAACTACGCGGTGCGGCTCGTCTTCGACGACCTGCATTCGACGGGTATTTGCGGCTGGGACTATCTGCACGACCTTGGGCGTAATTACGCGTCGTACTGGCAGGACTATCTCGACGAACTTGCTGCCAAGAACATGACGCGAGACACGCCGGCGCGCCGCAATTAGCGGCTGCGCTGGCCTTGCAATGGATAGAAGGTGAGACGACCTCAGGTCGCGCTGGCGTAGACCGGATCTTCCCTCTCAGGCGAGCTTTTTAGCGAGCTGAAGACGACGGATCCGTGCATCAATGCCGTAACCCCCAGAAACACCAGGCTGGCCTGGACGGCATTCCGGAAATCGGGAGCGAGACAAAGGAACACTGCGCCTGCAAGCGCGAATGCATAAGGCGCTGCGTGGACTAACGGGCTGCGAGCCGGCTTTCCGCACAATACGAATGTCGAATAGGCAGCGGTCAGCTCAAGCATAAGTCCTGCTGTCATCAAAATCGACTGACCATGGGCAGTCAGGAAAAGCGCGGCGGCAAGCACGGCACACCAGATGCCGGCTGCAATGTTGTCGCGCGCCGTTTCGCTGATCCGCGTCATCGTGCCGATGGAAATCTGCATAGCGCTCATGGCAATACTCCGGGCCAGTTGGACGCACTCCAATAGACGAGGAGGTATTGCGCGATCGGCACTTTGGGCGGGGTAGAGTAAGCAGATTTTAACACGCTGCGGAACCTCCGTAATATGCTTGGAATCCAGGCTGATGCGGCTAAAATCGGTGTGCGCTTGACGGACGGTCGTATTTGGCCGCACGCATTGGGGCGCAGCTTGAGAGGGGGAATTCAAATGAAACTGGATGGTGGATGCTTTCGATTTGCCGACACATTCGCACATCGGCGATGGCTGCGTCCGCTGACGGCGTTTGCAGCTATAGCCCTGCTGCTCGCAGTTCCTAGCGGTGCCCGCGCGCAGGGGCCATCCACTTCAAAATC
>DASSYU010000597.1:0-3083 GCA_035703125.1 Pseudolabrys sp.
ATCCGCCAGTGGCCGGGCCGACCCGACACACCTAGGCCATTGGCCGATCTGGCTGGGTCAATGGGCCCGTGAACGCGATCGTGTCCGGCGCCGCGCGGGTGCGACTGCTTTTTGCTTTGCCGGCCGGACCGGCAGCGGCAGGAACGTGCCGTCGGGAAATTCCAGATACCGGCTGAACACTTGCACCTGACCTTCCCCGCGACGCTTTCCTTCGATCACGAACTTGGTGCCGACAGGAAACCGGCTGGGAAGACGGCTCGAACTGTACACCATGACTACCTCCTGAATGCCGCCACCCTGCCACTGCAATGTGTAGGTAGTTAAACCGTTGCATGGCACCACCGATTGTCCACGTTATCCCCAAGGCCGAACCTGCCATGCGCGTAGCCAGGTCGTGTCTCAGTTTGATTGAGACACGACCCGTAGCCAGCTGACCTCGCGGGCCGACACCTGACGTGATAGGAAGTGCCCCAGGACAAGGGTTTTCACGGATTTTTTGCGAGAATGAGCGCGCCGCTCAAGAGCATCGAGGGATCCAGCGATATTGCCGCCGCCATGGGCGAAATCGGCCGGCGTGCCCGTGCGGCTGCGCGGGCGCTGGCGCTTGCACCGGCGGACCAGAAGAATCGCGCCCTCGGAGCCATGGCGGCAGCCGTTCGGACCCAATCATCACTTATTCTGGCAGCCAATGCCGAAGACGTGGCGGAAGCGCGCGCCGCCGGGGTCACGGGCGCCTTTCTCGATCGTCTGGCTCTCGATCCCGCGCGCGTTGACGCCATCGCCGCCGGCATCGACGCCGTGCGGGGTCTCAAGGATCCAGTTGGCACGGTTATGGAATCCTGGATCCGGCCAAACGGCATGCGGATCGAACGGGTGCGTGTGCCGCTTGGTGTCATCGGCATCATCTATGAGAGCCGGCCTAATGTGACCGCCGACGCAGGCGTCCTGTGCCTGAAATCCGGCAATGCGGCGATCCTGCGTGGCGGCTCGGACAGCATGCGTTCGAGCCGGGCGATCCTGACAGCGCTGACCGAAGGACTGCGCGCGGCCAACCTGCCCGAGGCTGCGATCCAGCTTGTGCCGACTCGTGACCGGGCTGCGGTCGGCCTCATGCTGTCCGGGCTCGACGGCAATATCGACGTGATCGTGCCGCGGGGCGGCAAAAGTCTCGTGGCAAGGGTGCAGGCGGAAGCGCGCGTGCCGGTATTTGCGCACCTCGAAGGGGTCTGCCACGTCTATGTCGACAAGGCAGCCTCGCTCGATATGGCCAAGAAGATCGTGCTCAATGCGAAAATGCGGCGTACCGGCGTCTGCGGTGCCGCCGAAACGCTCCTGGTCGACCGCGCCGGTGCCGGCAGCCAGCTCAAGCCGCTGATTGATATGCTCATCGCGGCCGGCTGCGAAATCCGCGGCGACAAGGCGACACTGGCCGTCGACAAACGGGTCAAACCGGCAACCGAAGAAGATTGGGGTACCGAGTACCTCGACGCCATAATTGCTGTCAAAATCGTCGACAACGTCGAGGCCGCGATCGACCACATCGAGCACTACGGGTCGCATCACACGGACGCGATCATTACCGAGGATCAGGCGACCGCTGAAAAGTTCCTGCGCGAAGTCGATTCGGCCATCGTCCTGCATAACGCGTCGACGCAATTTGCCGATGGCGGAGAATTTGGCTTCGGCGCCGAGATCGGCATCGCCACCGGGCGGCTGCATGCGCGTGGCCCCGTCGGCGTAGATCAGCTAACGACGTTCAAATATCGTATCCACGGAAACGGTCAAACTCGGCCGTGACGGCGAAGAATCGCGACATGTCCGAGCGCTTACTGCCTCCGCATGCGCCCGGCATGAGGATCGGTCTGTTCGGTGGAACTTTCGATCCGCCGCACCAGGCTCATCTTGGCGCCGCCCTACTTGCCTTGAAGCGTCTCAAGCTCGACCGCGTCTGGTGGCTCGTCACACCGGGAAATCCACTCAAGAACACGCGCGGCCTGGCGCCGCTACCCGCCCGAATCGCCGCGGCACGCGCCCTCACGCATCACCCTCGCATCGACGTTACGGGCCTCGAAGCCGTCATTAAGACGAGATACACGTACGATACGATATCTTGGTTGGTGACACGCTGCCCTGGTGTACGATTCGTTTGGGTTATGGGCGCAGACAATTTGCGGAGTTTTCATCGCTGGCAGAAGTGGCGCAAAATTGCAGAACTTGTGCCTATGGTCGTGATCGACCGGCTGGGCCCGAGTCTCTACGCCGCCGCCAGCCCGGCCGGAAACGCACTCGCCCGGGTCCGCATTCCCGAATACGCAGCCTCCACGTTGCCCGGTCGAAAAGCCCCGGTCTGGGCTTTTTTGCACGGCCTCAAATCGCCTTTGTCTTCCACCGCGTTGCGCGCACTGCGCGGTGGCGGGCGGACTTCCCGCGACACGTCTTCCCGTTCCCGCGCACGCAAATCGAAGCAAGCAGGGAACCGCAGCAAACGTGAAAACAAGCGTGGAAATAGAACCAGCAAGCCCAAATCGGCGACGAAGTCCGTCCGCCGCCGGGGTAGAAAGAAGCGGACGAGGTGACTATGTTCAAGTGGACCCCGGTTAGGATCGGGGCGGGTGCAACGCATCGAAAGGACCAAAAACCCTGAGCACATCTGCACTCTCTCGGGCAGCGCGTCGTAAGCCCGAAACCGTCTCCCGGCATCCGACTGCCAAGGAGATGCTCAAAACCGTCCTCGCGCGGTTGGAAGACATGAAGGCCGAGGACAGCGTCGTCATCGATCTCACCGGCAAATCCTCCATAGGCGATTACATGGTCGTGACGAGCGGCCGGTCGCAACGTCACGTCAGCGCCGTGGCCGACCACCTCGTCAAGGACATCGAGGAGGCCGGCGGTCCTCGCGTTCGCGTCGAGGGAATGCGGCAGGGTGACTGGGTTCTCATCGACGCCGGAGACATCATCGTGCATGTCTTTCGGCCGGAGATCCGCACCTTCTACAATCTGGAAAAGATGTGGGCGGCGGCCAGCAGGGACGCGCGGCGGCCGGGCTGATAATCTGCGCGGCACGATGCGCATCATCGTTGCCG
>DASSYU010000029.1:0-2075 GCA_035703125.1 Pseudolabrys sp.
AATATTCTAGCGTCTTTTCGCACTATTCCGCCGGCCAGGTCGGCGCTTGGTTAAGGCCTTGCGACGGCGCGGCGGTGCCCGTTCGACGAGAATTTGCGGATCCTTAAGCGTCACGATTGCGCCCGCCAAAGTCCGCCGGAAACGGTTTTTCGGGCTGTTTTGAGCCTCATCGAGCGCGGTTTTGAGCGCTTCGAGCTTGCCGAGCTCCACTGGACCCTCGTCCCCGACCCTGGCGACGGCCCGGCCGAGCAAACGCAATGCGACTTCCGCGGGCAAATCCGCAAACCGCCGCGATTCAATCACGATCGCAGGCGCACCAGGCAATTCGACGAACAGTTCCATGACAGCGCGCTCGACGGCTTTCTCGATCGCGACGTCCGCCCGCTTGAGCCGGTGCGCGAGCCGGGCCAACTGCGCGGCATCGAGACCTTCCTCAGCAAGCAAATGCATCAGACCGCGTAAGCGCGCGCGCGCGAAGCGTGGATCGCGATTGGACGGATCGTCGGCATACGAAATTCCTGCGGCGTTCAATGTTGCGATCAACCGAGCCTTTGGAATCTCGAGGAGCGGACGGACGACAAAAAGCTCTTCGTTCTGCGGCGCGACGGAGATCCTTTGCATTGCCCCGAGACCGGTGAGACCGCTGCCGCGGCTCATGCGAATGAGAACGGTCTCGCTTTGGTCGTCGAGCGTGTGGGCCGTAAGAATATGCGTCCCCCCCGCCTTGCGGGCGGCCCTGCCAAGCAACCGGTAGCGCGTCAGGCGGGCGGCTTCCTGCAGGCCGGTCTTCGGCTTGCGGCCGGTCCAGCGTGATGTGCGATGCGCGATATCGAGCTCACGCGCGAGCCGCGCGACAGCGGCCGCCTCAGCCTTGGATTCCTTCCGCAGCCCGTGGTCGACTGTAACGGCGATGAGCTTCGGTTTCGTCTTGAGTGAATCGCGCCACCGCGCGGCCAGGACCATGAGCGCAGTGGAATCCGGCCCGCCCGAAACCGCGAGCACGAGGATGGGCAAAGATTGCAGTCCGGAAAAAAGTGATGTGACTTCCGACGCCGAGACGGCTTTCGCCTCAGCAGTGCGCACGCTTCTGTTCCTGCGCGACCCCGCGCTTCACGCCGGCAGAGGCGCGCGGAAATTTGCGCCCCACCTCGGCGAGGGTGGCGCAGGCCGCCTCTTTCTGCTTCATCGCCGCGAGCGACTGACCAAGGCGCAACAGCGCGTCCGGCGCTTTGCCTGATTGCTCGTATTTGGTCGAAACGCTCAGGAATGATTCCGCCGCGTCCCGGTAACGCTGTTGCTGAAACAGACTTTCGCCAAGCCAGTAATTCGCATCGGGCACAAGACGCTCGTTCGGATACTTCTTCAGAAAATCGCGAAATGCCTGCTCGGCCAGCGAATAGTCTTTATGCAGCACATAGCCATAGGCCATGTCGTATTCGTCCTTCGGCGACGCTGACGGCGGCAGCGTGGCAAGCTGCTGGCCGCCCGCGGCGGCAGGCCCAACATTGCGGACCTGCGGTGGCGGCGTCTGCTGAGCCGGCACCGGCGCGCCGCCAGCTGACGCCACGGTGCCAGGCGGCGGCGACGGAGGCGGCGAGTAATTGTTTCCGGCCACGGTCGAAAGATCGAGCGGGGCGCCAGCCGCGCGGCCGCCCGGAGCGCCAACTGGTCCGCTGTCGCGCCCTTGCTCGGGCACGGCGATTGTCGCCTGGTTGCCTAGGACGCGCGGCGCGCCCGGCGCATTCGGATGTTGTGATGGATCGAAGACGTCGGAGCGGCGGCCGGGATTGGCGGGCGGGCCGCCAGGTGCGTTGCCCGGATTCATTGGCACGACCTGCGCGGGCGGCGGCGCGCTGCCTTTCGACCCAAGCTGCTGGAAACGATATTCGGTGTCGTCCTGCATGCGCTTGAGCTGGATCTCGAGCTGCTGGTTACGGTACTGAAGATTCTCGATCGTGCCGGTCAGCTGACGCAGCGCGCTCTCCATGCGGTCGAGACGGACCGTAAGGTCGCCAGGATCGCCCTGCGCCACGCGGCCAGCCGGGGCCTGCTGAGGCGGAACCTGACGCTGTTGC
>DASSYU010000452.1:0-10662 GCA_035703125.1 Pseudolabrys sp.
GTGCTCAATCTCAACGACATCGTCGATGACAATTTCGTGCTATCGAAGGAGACTTGGGCACAGGTTAAAATGCCCAACAGCGGCGGTTTTTTCGATGACGATCGCGAAAAAAGTGAGAAGGCCTTCTGGAATCCAAACCCCTGCATGAAGGATTGCCGGGGACCGGTGGCCATTACCGGGCGCGCGTTATCAATCGATGTGACCCCGGACGAGAAGACGCAAAAACGCGGTGTGGAATAAGGATTTAGCGACGCGGCAACCGGTCGCACGCGCGGAGAAAGTAAAATAAGCGGACGCTGCTAAATCAGGACCGAACGAGGAAAGAGAGCCATGCCGCAAGCGACGGCTGATCAGATCTCGATACGATCGACATTGTCGACCAGCCGCGCGATTACAGCATATCTGCTGACGATTGCCGCTGGTGTGACAGCGAGCTATGGCGCCGATGCCGAGCTCGGCCGCTATCTTTCTTCAGAATGCATAACCTGTCACGGCACCGCGAAGGCCGACAGCACAATTCCAAACATCTTCGGGTTGGGTCAGGTGCACTTCGTGGAGGTCCTCAGGGCCTACCGGGCGAAAGCATTGCCCAATCCGGTCATGCAGACAATCGCCAGCCGGCTCAATGACGAGGATATCGCTGCGCTCGCGCTCTATTTCGAGACCGCCAAGAAACCAAATTAGCCACGGGGGGTGACTATGACCGAAATGACTCGTCGTAACTTCAGTTTGTTTGCCGGCGCTTCGCTTGCGACTCTCTCCACGCCGCTGTTCGCGCCAGCTGTTCTTGGCCAGGCCAAACCGCGACTGGTCGTTGTCGGCGGAGGTCCGGGTGGCGCCACGGTCGCCCGCTACGTAGCCAAGGATTCGGCTGGCGCCGTCGATGTGACGCTGATCGAACCGCTGAAAAATTTTACGACCTGCTTCTTCTCGAATCTCTATGTCGGGGGTTTCCGCGACATCAAATCGCTGCGACACAACTATGACAAGGTGCGCAAAAGCGGCGTGAATGTCGTTCATGTCATGGCCGGCTCGATCGACCGCGACAAGAAAACAGTGATGCTCGCCGGCGGCGCTCGCGTTCCTTACGACCGGCTGGTGATTGCACCGGGTATCGACCTCAAATGGGATTCGGTCCCCGGCTACTCCGAAGCAGCCGCGCAAATCATGCCACATGCCTGGAAACCGGGCGCACAGACCGAACTATTGGTGAAGAAGCTCAACGCGCTCAAGGATGGGGCTCTGATCGTGATGGTGGCTCCGCCAAATCCGTTTCGCTGCCCGCCTGGTCCGTATGAGCGGGCATCGATGTTTGCGCATGTACTCAAGAAGAAAGGCCACAAGAAATCGAAGATCATTATCGTCGATCCGAAGCCCGCGTTCTCCAAGCAAGCGGTCTTCATGGAAGGCTGGGAAAAGCACTATCCAGGCATGATCGAGTGGCAAGACCCCAAGATACACGGCGGCATTAAAGAGGTGGATCCGAAGACGGGTCAGGTGAAAACCGATTTTGCCACCTATAAGGCGGCACTCGCCAACGTCATCCCGGCGCAGATGGCAGGCAAGATCGCGCGTGACGCCGGCCTCGCCGATCAATCGGGCTATTGTCCGATCGATCCGGAGTCGATGAAGTCGAAAGTCGACGCCAACATCTTCGTTGTCGGCGATGCCGCGATCCCCGGCGACATGCCAAAGTCGGCCTTTTCCGCGAACAGTCAGGCCAAGGTGGCTGCAATGGTTATCCACGCCGAGCTTACCAAGTCGCGGGCGTTCCCGGCGCGCTATACCAATACATGCTGGAGCCTGATTGCGCCTGATGACGACATCAAGATCGGAGCGAACTACGAGCCGGGTGAGGGCAAGATCAAGCAGACCACAGGGTTCGTCAGCCAGAAAGGCGAGGCGGCCGACATCCGCAAGCAGAACTATAAAGAATCCGTCGATTGGTATAACGGCATCGTCGCCGACGTCTTCGGCTGATAAAATTTCGTAATAGGCGTCCAAGCGAAACGGCGGCCCACCGGCCGCCGTTTTGCGTTGCAGCGCGCTTTCGCTTATGACTGGCGCTTCACATGGCTCCAGGTCCGAGCACTCCATGGCCAAGCTCAATCTTTCCGTCGCCGTCGGCCCTTATGATCGCACGCGGGCGCTGATCGACGGCACCGTGCAGATTGATGGGGTCAAGCCGGCCTGCATGACCCTTTCACCGGAAGAAATCTTCTTCCGCGCCTTCCGCCAGGCCGAGTTCGACATTTGCGAGCTCTCGCTGTCGAGCTTCACCGTGAAAACCGCGCAGGGCAATTGCCCCTATGTCGGCGTTCCGGCCTTCGTGTCGCGCGCCTTCCGCCATACGTCGATCTACGTGCGGACCGACCGCATCAAGAAGCCGGCCGACCTGAAAGGCAAAAAAGTCGGCCTACCGGAATATCAACTCACCGCGAATGTCTGGGCACGCGCGATCCTCCAGGACGATCACGGCGTGAAACCGTCCGACATTCATTGGGTGCGCGGCGGCATCGAGGATGCGGACCGGCCGGAAAAGATCAGCATCAAGCTGCCGCCTGACGTGAAGCTCGAGGACGCGCCGAAAGGAAAATCGATTTCGGCTCTACTGAGAGACGGTGTGATCGATGGCTTTATCGCCCCGCGCCCGCCGTCGCTGCCAAAGGACACGCCCAATGTCGGCTGGCTGTTTCCCGATCCGGTTGCCGCTGCCAAGGACTATTTCAAGCGCACCGGCATATTTCCGATCATGCACCTGGTCGGCGTGCGGCGCACTCTGGCCGAAAAGCGCCCTTGGCTGCCGGGGGCGGTGTTCAAGGCCTTTGAGCAGGCCAAGAAAGTGGCACTCGACCAATTGAGCGACACCTCGGCAACGAAAGTGACACTCCCGTTCATCGAGGAGCGGCTTTCGGAAGCGCGCGCGCTGATGGGCGAAGATTTCTGGTCTTACGGCGTTGCCGCAAACCGCAAGACGCTGGAGACCTTCCTGCATCACCATCATTCGCAAGGGCTGTCGCCGCGCTCGGTGACGGTGGAAGAGATGTTCCACCCTGGCACGCTGGAAACCTTCAAGCTCTAGGACTTTGCAATGGCCACAATTCGCATCATGAGCGGCGGCGCGCCGAAGGAAATCTTTCTGCAGTTGACGCCGCAGTTCGAGCGCCAGTCGGGCCACAAGGTCGTTTACCACTTTGCGGTGATGTCGGCGCTGCGCGACAAACTGGCGGCCGGTGAGAAGGTCGATGTCCTGGTGATGCCGACCAACATTTTGGACAGCTACCAGAAAGACAATGTGGTACGCGCGCAAGGCCGGGCGGTTCTCGGTCTCGTGAGCGTCAACGCGGTGGTGCCCACGGGGGGCGCGAAGCCGGACCTTTCGACTCCTGAGAAGGTCAAGCAGGCAATGCTCAACAGCCGCGCGATCACACATGCGACGCCCGGCGCAACGCCGAGCGGCACGCATATGGGGAAACTGGTCGAGCAACTCGGCATCGCCGACGCAATGAAGGGCAAGATCGTCCATCGCCCGGCGCTGGAGGGCGGCGTACAGCTTGTTGCCAGCGGGGAGGCCGAGATTGGCTTTTATCCGAAGAGCGAGGTGGTCAACACCGCCGGCCTGACCGTCGTCGGCCCGTTACCGGCCGCGATCCAGCTCACGACCATCTATGGCGCTGCGGTCACCGCGACGAGCCCGGCGCCCGACGCTGCCACGGCGTTTATCAAATTTATGAGCGACCCCGTGCACCGCGCCGCCTGGACTCACGCGGGCTTTGATCCGCCGGCCTAGGTTTTAGGCGTTTTCAGCTTCACGTGGATGTTCTTTTCCTGCGTGAAGGCGAGCATCTCCTCGAAGCATTCCTCGCGCCCAAGTCCAGACTGCTTGAAGCCGCCGAAAGGCGCGCCGAGGAAGTGCTTGCTCACCTCGTTGATCCAGACATAGCCCGCCTGGACCGCAAGCGCGGTCCGGTGTGCGGTCGAGAGGTCGTTGGTCCAGATCGATGCGGTGAGACCGTACTCGACCGCATTCACGGTCGCGAGCATTTTGCTCTCGTCGCTCCATTTAAAGACGCCGAGCACAGGCCCGAAAATTTCCTCGCGCGCGATCCGGTTCTTGTCGGTGACGGCGAACACGGTCGGCTCGATATAGAAGCCGCCCTTGAGGGCCGGATCGGCCGGCGGCCCGCCGCCGGTAATGAGTTGGGCGCCTTCGCTTTTGGCCGAGTCGATGAAGCTCATTACCCGGTCGAACTGCTGCTTTGACACGATCGCGCCCATGGTGGTGGCGGGGTCGGTCGGAATGCCGGGCTTGTAATATTTGATCTTCTCCTTCACCCGCGCGACCACGGCGTCATAGATCGCCTCGTGGATGAAGGCGCGGCTGGTGGAGCCGCAGGACTGGCCGCACCAGGTGAAATTCATGCCGCCGATGACGGCGCCGGCAACCTCGTCCGGATCGGCATCGTCATAGGCGATCAGTGCGTTCTTGCCGCCGAGCTCCAGCATCGTGCGCTTGACCGTGTCGGAGGCCGCTTTCATGACGGCGCGGCCGGTCGGCACGCTGCCGATCAGCGCGATCATGGCGACGTCCGGGTGGCTGGCAAGCCTTTGCCCGGCTTCGCGCCCGCCCGGCACCACGTTGAAGACGCCCGGCGGCAGCAGCCCCCCGATCAGCTCGGCCAGGCGCAGCGATGACAGCGGCGCCTGCTCGGGCGGCTTCACCACCACCGTGTTGCCGGCGGCGAGCGGAGCCGCCGACTTGCCGGCGCAGAACATGAACGGATGATTGAACGGAATGATGCGGCCGACCACGCCCAAAGGCTCGCGCACGGAAAAGTTGACGACGTCGGGACCCATCGGGACCGACGCGCCTTTCATCTCCGTCACAAAGCCCGCGAAAAATTCCATTTGGGCCGCAGCAATCATCGCGTCACTGACCATTTCCTTGACCGGGTTGCCGCAGTCGGCGGCATCGATCATCGCGAGCTCGTTGGCGTTCTGGCGCAGGATCTCGGCAATCCGCCGCAGGATTTTTGCCCGCTCGAGCGGTAGCACGCGGCGCCATTCGGCAAAGGCTGTCTTTGCCGCGGCCACCGCCGCATCGATGTCGTCGGCCCCGGAATCGGCGACCTTGCCGAGCGACTGGCCTGTGCCGGGGCTGATCGTGTCGACGAAACGGCCCGCCTTCGGCTCGTGCCAGGCGCCGCCATAGTAGGCGCCGCGATTTTTCGGCAATACGACCGCCTGCGCGGAAGCGGCTTGCGGGGAAACGGCGGTGGTCATGGCGGCACCTATCTATAGCGAGTTACTTGCGTGGCAAGATCTGGATCAGTTCTGCGATCTGCTCCTTGGTGAGGGGAGTAGGAATGAACTTCAGATTCACCGCCTCCGGGATCAATGTTTCGAGGCCGTGGATCTGATCGGGGTTGACCAGGCTCTTGGGGAAGAACTCGTCGCGCACGCGCTTGGCCAATGGTTCGGATACCCTGGCGAACTCAGCATAGTCTTTCATCACCTGCGGGTTCGACGAGTACAGATAGTCGATGCTCTCGCGGTAAGCCTTCATGAAGCGATCGATGACTTCCTTCCGTTTCACCAGTGCGTCGGCATTGGCCACCAGCACGCGGATCGTCTGCCCGCGCACCAGCGTCGCGTCTGTCGCGCGCGCAACGATGTGGATCTTGCCTTCCTCCATTTCCTTCAAGCCGAATGGCGGGGCAGCCCAGCCAACGTCGACCTGATCGGTCATCACGGCGGTGAGCGTCGCGCTCGGGTTGCCGGTAGGCTGCGGTTTCGCTGTGAGCTTGAACTCGTCGATGAAGGCGCGCACGACGCTGTGGGTCGAGGAGCCGTTGGTTGAAAAGGCGATGGTGTGGCCGTTGGTGTCTTTCAGCGTCTTGATGGCGGGGTTCTTGGCGTACCAATAATCCGCCGCACCTGTGGCCTGGGCGCCGATGATGCGGACCGGCGCGCCCTTCGAATAGGCTGCCATGGCGCCGAGGGTGCCGACCGCCAGACCAAGGTCGACGCTACCCGAGATCACAGGTTGCAAGGTCTCGCCGCTGCCCGAGGTGTAGATCATCTCGAGCTGCAGTCCGTGCCTCTTGAAGATGCCTGCCTTCTCACCGAGATGCGTGATCGAGGTGTCCCAGTTGCCGCGCTGGCCGATGGTCATTTTCACCAGGTCGTCGGCCGCGGCCGGCGCCGTGAGCGTCGCCATGGCGATCGCTGCGGCGGCAAGTCCAACCACATGTTTCATGCGTCGCTCCCGTTTTGCTTGAACGTCAGGTTCTTTTTATGCCTTCGAGGTCGCCGAGACGGCCCACCAGCGCGTTGGCGCCGATCGCCAGTACGAACAGGACGATCAGCATGGCATACATGCGCGGCATGTCGAAGGTGCTGTAGGCATTGATGATCAGAAAGCCGATGCCCTTGTTCGACAGCTTGGTCTCGGCCAGCAGCGTGCCGATCAGCGCCACACCGAGCCCCAGCCTGATCCCGTTGATGATCGGATGCCGCATCGCCGGCAGGTAGATTTTCGTAATCATCTGCCAGGTCGAGGCGCGGAAACTTTGGCCCACGCGGATCAGCACTTTGTCGATCTGCCGCATGCCGGCGGCGACCGAAAGCGCGACGGGGAAGAAACAGGAGAGTGTGCCGAGCGCGATCTTGGAGCTGGGGCCGACGCCGAACCACATGATCATGATCGGAAAGAAAATGATCTTTGGCGTGGGGCCGAGATAGTAAAGATAAGGTTCGAATGCCTTCGACAGGAACCGGTTGGCGCCGAGCAGGATCCCGACCGCGAGCCCTGAAAATCCCCCGATCAGGAGCGCTGTCCCAATTTCAGCGGCCGTCACACCGAGGTTGAAATAGAAGTCGGCGTGCGACAGCAGGTCGTAGAGTGCTTTGCCGATGGCAAAGAGCGAGGGCACCACGTCGCGATAGAGCAGGCCGGAATGGGCCATGAATTCCCAAATCGCGAGCACCGCGAGGATGATCGCGATACGCAGCAGCGTAACGTGGCTGACCAGCGGTTCCGCCGCCACGAATCGTGTCAATCGATCGGTCGTAGCCATCGCTCGGCCTTTTCCAGAGTCATGAAGAACAGCACACTGACCAGGATCACAAAGCAGATTGCCGCATAGGTGCCGGCAAGATCGTAGCGCTCCGCCAGGTCGTTGATGAGTTGTCCGAGACCGCCGTAGTTGATCAGGAACTCGACGCCGACAATGTTGATCAGCGCGAAGATGAGACCAAGCCGCACGCCGACGAAGATCGTCGGCAGCGCCGCAGGAAACATGATTTTCCAGAACTGCTGGGTGGGCGTCAGGTTGAAGCTGCGCCCGACATTGACCAGGACCTTGCGCGTGTTCGCCATGCCTTCGATCGTTTTCAGGATGACCGGCGGCAGCGCGGCGAAAAACCCCATCATGATGATGGTCCAGGCGTTGCGGCCGAAGATCACCATGAACAACGGATAGGCCAGAACCACCGGCGCCGCCGCCATGGCGGCGACCCAGGTTTCGCAGGCCTGCTGAAGGAGCTTGATGCGGTGCATTAGCACACCGCCGGCGATGCCGAACACAGTGAGCATGACGCCGGCCGTCAGACACTCACCCAACGTCAGCAGAAATCGGCTGAACACGTGTTCTTCGACGATGACGCGCCCGAAACTACCGATAATTTCCGACGGCGGCGGAACGATGAAGCGGCTGACGAAATTGAACTGGATCAGCAGCTCCATGATCAGTAAGGCGACAAGAAGTGCGGCTACGCCGACCAGCGCAGGAGGCACAAAACGCGGTCCCGGTTGCCTTGCCGCCGCGATGGTCATGACGCCGTACCCGGGTGTTCGAGCACGTGCTTTTCCTCGTCCTGCATGCCACGGCTCGCCTCTTCGCGCAGGTCACTCCAGATCTGGGCGACGTATCGTCCAAAGGCTTCGCTCCCGACAATTTCAGACGTGCGCGGGCGCGGCAGGTTGATGTCGACGATCCGCTTCACCTTGCCGGGACGGTAGGTCATCACCAGGATGCGGTCCGACATCTGGACAGCCTCCGTGATGTTGTGCGTGATCAGCAACGTCGTCTGCTTCAGATGTTGCTGGATCTGCAGCACCTTGTCGCCCAAGAGCAGCCGTGTCTGCTCGTCGAGCGCGGCGAAGGGTTCGTCCATCAGCAGGATTTTCGGCTCGGAGGCGAGTGTGCGGGCGAGCGATACGCGCTGGCGCATGCCACCGGACAATTCGCCGGGATAACGGTTTTCGAAGCCATCGAGCCCGACCATCTTGATGAAGTGGCGCGCGCGCTCGATGCGCTGTGCCTTGGGCATCCCGACCAGCTCAAGTGGAAACCCGACGTTGTCGGTCACGGTCCTCCAGGGGAATGTCGATTCTTCCTGGAACACCATGCCGATCGACTTGTGCGGACCTGAAATCGTCTCGCCCGCGACGGTGACGACGCCCTGGTGCTCGCCGAGCAGACCGCCGATTACGTTGAAAAGAGTGGACTTGCCGCAACCGGACGGTCCGATGACAGACAGGAATTCGCCCGGTTGGACCTTGAGCGAGACGTTGTCGACGGCCGTGATCGGACCCTCAGGGGTCTCGAAACGCACAACGATGTCGTCCGCCACCAGGATGGCGTCGTTGGTTGATGCGTTTGACGGCATGGTCGCGTTACTCGCTCTTGCGCGTCATCGCTGCGGTCGTGGCAGCGGTGTAGCCGGGCTCGACGCGGACGTCGACGACGGCAACCGCGCCGGCCTCGACCGCGGCAATGGCCTTCGCAAGGGTAGGCGCAAGGTCGGTCATCGCGTTCACAGGACCGAAGCCTTGCGCGCCTTGTGCGCGGGCCATGGCGGCGAGGTCGATGTCCGGCTCGGAAATGCGTTGTCCGATCCAGCGGTTCTCGATTGGACGATTGCGCATGCGGGCAACACGTTCCTGATGCAGTTCGTCGTTGAAGAAGGAACGATTATTGGCGACGACGATCAGCAAAGGAATGCGGTAATGCGCCGCCGTCCAGAGCGCCGTCACCCCCATGAGGAAGTCGCCATCACCGCTGACCGCGACTGGAAGGCGGCCGCTGTCTTTCAACGCCAGCGCCGCGCCGACTGAAATGCCGGGACCGCCACCGACTCCACCGCCGCCATCGGAGCCGAGATAGTCGAGCGGATGATCGAAGGCCCAGGTCGCGCCATTCCACGAGAGCGAGACGTGGGTGAGGCTGGTCGGCCGGCCTCCGACCGCTTCACGCAGCGCGGTCGCGAGATGATCCACCGTCAGCTTGTCTCCCGCCAGCTTGGGAAACTCCTTCGCGCGGCCCGGGGCCGCACGCGCGGGGCCCGGCCCCAGAGACTCCAGCAACGGAGGCACCGCCACGTCGGGCTCGCAGTCGATGAAGACATCGACCGGCGGCAGGCCCTGGTAGTCCATGCTCCAGCCATTGTGCAGGTGATGATCGACCGAAACCTGGATGACCTTGGCGCCAACACCGCCGACGGCCTTGAACATGCCCGCCGGGTCGAGCCAGTCGAGGCTGAGGATGATGTCGGCTGCGCGGATTGCGTCAGCCGCCTCGGGAGCGAGCACGGTGCCACCGGGCGCGCCGGCATGGAGATAATGTGAGGTGGGAAACGAGGCGGCGATCTTGAGATCGGTGATAACGCGCGCGTTCAGCCGCTCGGCGAGGGTGACGCGCTTGTTCCAGGCCTCGACATCGCGCGATGTCCTTCCGGCAAGGATTACAGGCTGCTTTGCATTGCGCAGTAGATCGGCGGCCTGCTTGATGGTCGTTGCGGGCGCTGCGCCTGCGACCGGCGGCATGAAACGTTTGGTGTCGATGGCCGGCACGGCATCCTGCAGCTTGCTCTCCTGCATCTCGGCATCGAGATTGACGTAAGTCGGACCGCGCGGCGCGGTGTTGGCGATCCAGTTCGCGCGCAGCACGGCCTCGCGGGCCGCCGTCGGCGATGCCGGCTGGTCGTCCCACTTCGTGTAGCCACGCACGAGCGCGCCTTGATCTCGCGCGGTGTGGATCCAGTCGATCCATGGTCTGCGCTTGACCGCATCAACGGGACCGGTCGCACCCAAAATCACCATCGGCATGCGGTCGCACCAGGCGTTGAAGATCGCCATGGTGGCGTGCATCAATCCGACGTTCGAATGAACCGCCGCCGCCATCGCCTTGCCCGTGACCTTGGCATAGCCATGCGCGATTGCGACCGCGCTTTCCTCGTGCAGGCAGAGCAGAATCTGCGGCCGCTCATTGCCGAGATAATTGACGAGACTGTCGTGCAGCCCGCGATAGCTGGCCCCCGGATTGAGGGCGATATAGGGAATGTCGGTCGCGCGCAGCGCATCGGCCACGACGTCACTACCGAAGCCTGCGGCATTGACGCCCGCGGGCACAGGACGATCGAGGGCGGCCAGGCCCGCAGCCTCGGTCGGTCGCTTTTTGACGGATTCGTTTCTGCTGCTCGACACTGTCTTGTCCGCCCTTTGCCGCCCCAGGGGCCGATGAGCGGGCATCCAACCGGATTACGGGCCCTGACGCAATCGGGCGAGCAATTTCAGGCCTGCGTAGCCGTCGGGCTCCATTCCGACCTTCTTCTGGAAGGCGATGATCGCCCGCACCGTGTCGCTGCCGGTGCGGCCGT
>DASSYU010000201.1:0-3664 GCA_035703125.1 Pseudolabrys sp.
ATCGATGCAGCGAGTGGGGTGAAATACACCTGTAAGTAGGATGCTGCAGCCTGCGGGGGACACAATGCTGCGCATCAATGGTCTGACCAAGCGCTATCGCACTGGCGATCTGGCTCTCAAGGGCATCGACCTTGCCGTGCCCGATGGTCAGGTCATGGCACTGATCGGTCCTTCCGGCGCAGGTAAGTCAACGGTGATCCGGTGCATCAACCGGCTGGTCGAGCCCACGTCCGGTTCAATCGCGCTCAACGATGTCGATATTGTCGCGCTCGGCAGCGCCGAATTGCGGCGCGCCCGCCGCCGCATGGGCATGATTTTCCAGGAATATGCGCTGGTGGAACGCCTCTCAGTGATGGAAAACGTGCTCACCGGCCGCCTTGGCTATGTCGGCTTCTGGCGAAGCTGGCTCCGGCGCTTTCCCCAAGCCGATATCGACGAAGCATTCCGTCTGCTCGAACGTGTCGGCCTCGACCACATGGCGGACAAACGTGCCGACGAACTGTCCGGGGGGCAACGCCAGCGTGTCGGCATTTGCCGTGCACTGATTCAGAACCCCGAACTTCTTCTCGTTGATGAGCCGACTGCATCGCTCGATCCAAAGACGTCGCGGCAGATCATGCGGCTCATCAAGGAACTATGCAGCGAGCGTAAGCTTTCTGCGATCATCAACATTCACGATGTGATGCTGGCGCAGATGTTTGCAGAGCGCATTGTAGGTCTGCGGTTCGGCGAGATCGTATACGACGGGCCGCCCGACCAGCTCACACCGGCGGTGCTTACGTCGATCTACGGCGAGGAAGATTGGTCCGCAACCATCCGTAAGGTCGACGAGGATTCACCGGAGGAAGGCGACAATGTGGTGCCCTTCGAGGCCCCGCGCCCCGACCGCGACCGTCTGGCCGGGTTGACATAGATGAGCGTTGCTGCCGCTCCGCGCATCTGGAAAAAACCGCCGCTGATCAAGTCAGCCTGGCTGCGATGGACGCTGATCGTGGGTGTCGTCGTCTATCTGGCGCTCGTAATGCAGACGACCCCCGTGAACTGGACCCGCGTGTGGGAGGGTCTGCCTCGCGGCGCCGCATTTCTGTCGGCATTTTTTCCGCCCGATTTTGTGAGCCGCTGGGATGAGATTGGCGATGGCGTTGCAGAAAGCTTGTGGATGACGGTCGTTTCAACCATGGTCGGAATCGTGATCTCGATTCCTGTTGGGATAGGGGCTGCAAAAAATATCGCTCCGGCGCCGGTCTACTATTTGTGCCGGGCCGTTCTCGCGATATCGCGCAGCTTCCAGGAAATCATTCTTGCAATTTTTTTCGTCAAGCTGTTCGGCTTCGGGCCATTCGCAGGATTTGTGACGCTCTCGTTCGCCACCATTGGCTTCTACGGCAAGTTGCTCGCCGAAGACATCGAGGACATGGACGCAACACAGGCGGAGGCTGTGCGGTCATCGGGCGCAAGCTGGCTGCAGTGGATCAACTACGGCGTGCAACCGCAGGTGATGCCGCGCATGATCGGGCTTGGCCTGTACCGTTTCGACATCAATTTTCGCGAATCAGCGGTGATCGGCATTGTCGGCGGCGGCGGCATCGGAGCAACGTTGAATACCGCATTCGACCGTTACGAATTTGCGTCGGCGGCTGCCATTATTATCATCATCATCGCCATCGTCATGCTGTGTGAGTATGGCTCAGGCTTTGTCCGGCGGTGGGTGCAGTGATGGCAACAGTTCCGGCACAGGCGCGAACCTGGCGGCGACGCGAGCGGCGCATGGACTTGCTGGTCTGGGCGTGCTGGCTCTTCGCTGCCGCGCTGCTTGTCGGATGCTTCCAGATGATATCCGAGAAAACCATCTGGGCCTTCGTTTGGGACGCGCCGCAGCAGGCAGGCGATCTCGCCTTGCGGATGGTGCCGCCGGATTGGTCCTCTATCCGGGCGCTCGGTCGGCCGATCTGGGACACAATCAATATCGCAACCGTCGGCACGTTGATTGCGGTACTGCTCGCAATTCCGGTTGCGTATTGCGCCGCGCGTAACACGACACCGAGCGTTGGTGTGGTGCGCCCGATCGCGCTGTTCATTATTGTTTCATCGCGCTCAATCAATGCGCTGATCTGGGCGCTGATGCTGGTCACGATTATCGGGCCCGGCGTGTTCGCCGGAATCATTGCCATCGCGCTGCGCTCGATCGGCTTCTGCGCCAAGCTGCTTTACGAGGCGATCGAGGAGATCGACGAGAGCCAGGTGGATGCTGTGCGGTCGACCGGCGCGTCGGGCGCGCAGGTGACGTCCTACGGAGTTGTACCGCAGGTGCTACCCGCCTTTGCCGGCATTTCGGTGTTCCGTTGGGATATCAACGTCCGTGAATCGACGGTGCTTGGTCTTGTCGGCGCCGGTGGTATCGGGCTCGAACTCAACGCGGCGCTCACGCAACTTTACTGGACACAGATCTCGCTGATTCTGCTCATCATCATCGCGACAGTGATCGTCAGCGAATGGGTATCCGCCAAGATCCGCCACGCGATCATTTGACCTGCGGCTACGACCCGTAACTCTGGATCAGTGAGCCGGCGACCAGGCTCCAGCCATCGACCTGCACGAAGAAAATAAGCTTGAACGGCAGCGAGACGCACGGTCAACAGCGCGACCAGTTGGACCACGCGCTCGGTCAGGCCATTGCGCTGTCCGAAATTGACGCTTCTTGCGCGACGCGGTCGCCGTCAGCCCTGCGAGGATCCCTGCTACCCCGACCGCCACCGTCACCAGACGGATACGGCGGTCGGAGGCGACTGTCACGATTTTCCTGGAGGACGGCCCAACAAACTGGCCATCTCCTCTTCGAGATTTTCGTACAAGTTCTTGCCAGGCGTCGCCGGTGGCTCGGTGCGAGTCTCAGGTTTGAAATCAAATTTCGGTTCGGGCTTTGAGTCAAATTTCGGCTCGGCGCGCACGCGGAGTTCGCGCTGAGGCGGGCGTGCGGTGGCGTCAGCGCCCTTGCCTGGCACAGCCAACGGGTCAGTGACCGGCGGTCGGCCTTCCGGCACCGGTGCGCGCCGCAAAGCCGCTTCGAGTTGGTGAGCCATTTCGGCGAGATTGTGATCGGCCTGCGCTGCCGGCTCGTGCGAAGCGGCTGGCGCGCGGGCCGGGGCCTCGGGACGTGCTGCGGGTGCCGGAGCGTCGGGCGGGTTCAAGCGCGTCGAAAGTTCGGCTGCGAGGCCGGTGAGGTTGTCGGCCGGGCGGGGCCGGGCGCCGGGTTCGGGCGCGAGCCACGGCTCCTCGGTCGCGGAGGATCGGTAGGGACGTGACGCGGGCGCCGGCTCGGTCGCAGGCTGCAAGGGCCATCCGTTTTCGGTTGTCGGTGTCTGACGCGCCGCAGCCTCGCCGGCAGGCGCGGCACGTGTCTGGTCGCGTGGCACATCGCGGGCCGAAACGGCGCGCACAATATTGGGCTCGACGACAAGGTCGCTCGGCCCACCGATCATCAGAAGGTGTTCAACATTGTCGCGGCGAATCAGAACCAGGCGCCGCCGTCCATCAACGGTCGCGGCGTCGATCACGGCAAGCCGAGGCTGCCGTCCGCGCGAAGCATTTCCGAGCCGGTTTGCTCCAAAGCGCCGCACCAGCCATGCGGTGAGACCGATAAGCGCCAGCACCACCAGAAAGGCGA
>DASSYU010000256.1:0-7897 GCA_035703125.1 Pseudolabrys sp.
TCTGGATGCGGTTGGAACCATCAAAGCGCTCAATACGGTGACGGTACGCCCGCAAGTCGACGGCAAGCTCCTCAGCGTCAACTTCAAGGAAGGCGACGACATCAAGAAGGGTGACGTGCTGGCCAAGATCGACCCTGTTATTTATCAAGCGCAACTCAATCAGGCGATCGCCAAAAAGGCGCAGGACGAAGCACAGCTCGCAAACTCGAAGATCGATCTCGATCGCTACGAAAGACTCGCCGCCACCGCCGCGATCAACAAACAGCAAGCTGATACCCAGCGTGCGCTGGTGGCGCAGTACACCGCGCTGGTCCAGGCCGATCAGGCAGCGATCGACAATGCCCAAGCGATGCTTGGTTACACGACAATTACCGCGCCGATCGACGGCCGCACCGGCATTCGCATGGTGGACGAAGGCAACCTCGTGCGCGCCGCCGACACAAATTCATCGATCGTGGTCATTACGCAGCTGCAGCCGATCTCGGTGCTGTTCAATCTGCCGCAGCAGGATCTTTCCCAGGTAAACACCGCCTTCGACAAAGGTCCGCTCAACGTCGAAGCGCAGCGCTCGGATAACGATGCGGTAATCGACCGCGGCGCGCTCAGGGTCGTCGACAATCAGGTCGACCAGACCACAGGCACCGTGAAGCTCAAGGCCGAATTTCCCAATGCCAACCTGCAGCTCTGGCCTGGGCAGTTCGTCAATATCCGGCTGCTGGTCGACACGCTGAAGCAGGTCGTGGTGATCCCGACAGGCGCGGTGCAACGAGGTCCAAACGGCACCTTCGTGTACGTCGTCAAGGATGACGATACCGTCTCGGTCCGGCCGATTACGGTGCAGAAACAGGACGAGACGCAGACGGTGATCAGTAAGGGTCTCGAGGCGCCCGAGCGCGTCGTGACGACTGGTTTTGTCCGCCTCACCGATGGCACCAAAGTCGCGATCGGCAGCAGCGAAGCACCGGCAGCTCAGCCCGCCGGTCAGCGTCCGCAGGAGCAAGGCGGAGCAAGGCGGCAGCGGGGCAGCGGCACGGCAAGACCAAACACACAACAATGAGCGTATCGTCGCCATTCATTCACCGGCCGATCGCAACCTCGCTGCTCGGTGTCGCGGTGATGTTGGGCGGCTGTCTCGGTTACTGGTGGCTGCCGGTCTCGGCGCTGCCGCAGGTCGACTTCCCGACCATTCAGGTGACGACACAATTGCCGGGCGCCAATCCCGACACTATCGCCTCGTTGGTGACTGCTCCGCTTGAGCGACAGTTTGGCCAGATCCCGGCACTGCAGACGATGACTTCATCCAGTTCCTTCGGTATCAGCCAGGTGACGCTGCAGTTTGACCTCAACCGCGACATCGACGGCGCCGCACAGGATGTGCAATCGGCAATCAATGCGGCCGCCTCGACGCTGCCCCGCAACTTGCCCTATCCGCCGCTCTACTCGAAAGTAAACCCGGCCGATGCGCCGATAATCACGCTCGCTTTGACGTCGCAGACGATCAATCAGCGCACGCTGAGCGACATGGCCGACACCATCATGGCGCCACGGTTGTCCGAAGTGACAGGCGTCGGACGTGTTTCGGTGCAGGGCGGTATCCGGCCGGCAATACGCATTCAGGCCGATCTCTCGCGGATTGCCGCATACGGCATCGCGCTCGATGACCTGCGCACAGCCGTCGTCGGCGCCAATGTCGCCGGCCCGAAAGGTGCGCTCGACGGCGCGCACCAGTCCTACACCATTGCCGCCAATGATCAGATCACCGCCGCCGATACCTACAAGGACATCGTTGTGGCGTTCCGCAACGGCGCGCCGGTGAAGATCAGCGACGTCGCCGACGTCGTGGACGGGCTGGAGAACACCAAAGTCGGCGCCTGGTACCGGGGTCAGCCATCGATCGTTATCGACGTGCAGCGCCAGCCAGGCGCCAATGTGATCGAGACCGTACAGCGCGTGCGCGCGGAGCTCCCGCGCCTGCGGCGCGCAATGCCGGCGGGCGCCGACCTGACGATCGTCAACGACCGGACCACCACTATTCGCGCGTCGATTCACGACGTGCAGTTCACGCTGATACTCAGCATTGCGCTGGTTGTGCTCGTGGTTCTGATATTCCTGCGCACGATCCGCGCCACTATCATCGCCGGGGTCGCGCTGCCGCTGTCGCTGATCGCGACCTTCGGGGTGATGTGGTTCTGCGGATTTTCGCTGGACAATCTGTCGCTGATGGCACTGACCATCGGCACGGGCTTTGTAGTCGACGATGCGATCGTGATGATCGAGAACATCGTCCGCCACATGGAAGATGGCGAAGACCCGCTGGACGCAGCGCTTAAAGGCGCACGCCAAATCGGTTTCACAGTGATTTCGCTGACCTTGTCGCTGATCGCAGTTTTTATCCCGCTTTTGTTTATGACCGGCCTGGTTGGCCGCATGTTCCGGGAATTCGCGCTCACCCTCACCATTGCGGTGGTAACGTCAGCCATCGTGTCGCTGACGCTGACACCAATGATGTGCGCCCGCCTGCTTCGGCACGTCGGCGAACGCGAACCTAGCGCGCTGACACGACGCTTTAATGCCCTGATCGATCGCAGCGTAGAGTTTTACCATTCAAGCCTTTTGTGGGTGCTGCGCCGCCAGCCTGAAACGCTCGCTGTCACTCTAGCAACGCTGGCTGCAACCATTCTGCTCTATGTCGTGATGCCGAAAGGTTTCCTGCCGTTGCAGGACACCGGCCTGATTACAGCGGTGACCGAGGCCGGTACCGACGTCTCTTTCATTGAGATGCAGCGTCGCCAGCGCCTGGTCGAAGATGCGATCCGGGCCGATCCCGACGTCACGGGCGTGGTTTCGGTGATCGGCGTCAGCCCGATCAATGCAACGCCGAATGCCGGCCGGTTGGCGATTTCGCTTAAACCACGCAATGAGCGGCGCGCGCATATTGACGAGATCGTTGCCCGCCTCAAGCGCGCGGTTGCCGGCGTGGCCGGCATGACAGTCTATTTCCAGGCTACCCAGGATATCCAGATATCGACGCGCGTGAGCCGGGCGCAGTACCAATACACGCTCGTCTCCACCGACCGCGACGAAGTCATCGAGTGGGCGGATAAATTGGTGCGCGGCTTGCGCGGCAACCCGGCCCTGCGCGAGGTCGCATCAGAGGCGCAGGAAGGCGGGCCACGCGTGCGGGTCGACGTCGATCGCGAACAGGCCGGACGGTTGGGTGTCTCGATGCAGAGCGTCACCGATACGCTCAATGATGCTTTCGGTCAGCGGCAGATTTCGACGATCTACGGGCAGGCTAACCAATACCGCGTCATTCTTGAGGCGCAGCCGCGTTACCAGCAGGATCCCAACGCGCTCACCAAGCTCTACGTGACCGGCGCCAGCACCTCGACCGGCACAGCGGCAACCGTCGGCAACACCGCGACCGGCACCACCAATACCAACACGACCGCGACACCGAACGCCGTCACCGGCAGCAACCAGGTGCCGCTGTCGTCGTTTGCCCGTTTCGTCCCGACGTCAGCTCCTCTTGCCATCGCGCATCAGGAGCAGTTTCCTTCCGTCACGATCAGCTTCGATCTCAATGACGGTTACGCGCTTTCCGACGCCGTTGCCGCGATCCGCACAGTGCAACGCGAGATCGGGATGCCCTCCTCCGTAACCGGAAGCTATTCCGGCGATACTGCCGAATTCGACAAGGCGCTTGCAGGCGAACCCTGGCTGATTCTGGCGGCCATCATCGCCATCTACATCGTGCTGGGCGTCCTCTACGAAAGCTTTATCCACCCGCTCACGATTCTTTCCACCTTGCCCTCCGCCGGCGTCGGCGCGCTGCTCGCGCTGATGCTGTTCGGCTATGACCTCTCGGTGATCGCGCTGATCGGCATCGTGCTGCTCATGGGTATTGTGAAGAAGAACGCAATTCTGATGATCGACTTTGCCATCGAGGCCGAGCGCAGTCAGGGCCTGTCGCCCGAGCAGTCGATCGTACAGGCTGCGATGCTGCGCTTCCGCCCGATCATGATGACGACTCTGGCGGCACTGTTTGGTGCACTACCGCTTGCACTGGAGGGAGGAACAGGGTCTGAACTGCGAAATCCGCTCGGCATCACGATTGTCGGCGGCCTGCTGCTGTCGCAGTTGCTGACGCTCTACACCACGCCAGTGATCTACCTCTACATGGAGCGCTTGCGCGCACGCCTTGCGCCTGCGTCGCCACCGGTCGCGCCGCGCGCGGGACGGGCCGCACGGAGCCGTCCGTGAACTTCTCATACCTGTTCATCCGGCGTCCGATCGGCACGACGTTGCTCGCGATCGGCTTGTTCCTCGTCGGCGCGGTCGCCTACCTGTTTCTCCCGGTTGCCAGCCTTCCAACCGTGGAATTCCCAACGATTTACGTCAGCGCCAGCCGTCCGGGGGCGGAGCCTAACGTGATGGCGGCGACGGTGGCGGCGCCACTCGAACGGCGTCTCGGCGAAATCTCCGGCGTGACCGAGATGACATCGGTCTCCTCGCTCGGCCTTTCCCGCATCACCATCCAGTTCGACCTCAACCGCAGCATCGATGGCGCCGCACGCGACGTGCAGGCTGCACTTAACGCCGCACTCGCCGACCTGCCCGGCGACCTGCCGACGTTGCCGACGTTCCGCAAGGCCAACCCATCCGCGGCCCCGATCCTGATTCTAGCGCTCACATCGAAGACCCTGCAGCCAAGCGCCATTTACGACGCCGCCGATAGCGTGATCGCGCAGCGCCTGTCGCAGGTCGATGGAGTGGCCGACGTGACCGTTGCAGGCTCAGAGCAGCCGGCCATCCGAGTGAGCGTCGACCCGGCGCGATTGTCGGCAATGGGCCTTTCGCTGGAAGACGTCCGCACTGCCATCTCCAATTCAAATGCGGCCGGCCCTCTTGGATCCTTCGATGGTGGCAAGCGGGCCGTCACGATCGGCATTAACGACCAGCTGCGCGATGCCGACGAATACGATCCGGTTGTCGTCAAGACGATCAACGGTACGGTCATTCGTCTGTCGAGCGTTGCCACTATCCGCCCGAGCGTGCGGAACACGCGTTCGGCGGGATGGTTCAACAGAGACCCTTCGGTTCTGCTCATCATTACCAAACAAGGAAACGCCAACGTCATCGACACAGTTGATCGGATCTACGAATTGCTACCCGAGCTTCGGCAATGGGTACCCGCAGGTCTCGACATTTCGGTGTTGAGCGATCGCACGCAAACCATCCGGGCCAGCGTGCATGACATGCAGCTCACGCTCGCCGCGACCATCGGACTCGTAATGCTCGTCGTCTTCCTGTTTCTGCGACGCGCGGCACCGACTGCGGCAGCCGGCGTGACAGTTCCGCTCGCCCTCTCCGGCACATGCGCCGCGATGTGGGTCGCGGGCTTTTCCATAGACAACCTGTCCCTGATGGCGCTCGCAGTGAGCGTCGGCTTTGTGGTTGATGACGCCATCGTCATGATCGAAAATGCCTTCCGGCATCTCGAAAAAGGCGCCTCGCCGTTGCGGGCGACCCTGCAGGGCGCGCGGCAGATCGGCTTCACGGTGGTATCGATTTCGGTATCGCTGATCGCAGCCTTCATTCCATTGCTCTTCATGGGTGGCGTCGTCGGCCGTCTATTCCGCGAGTTTTCCGTGACGCTTGCGTTTGCGATCGCGATTTCTACCGTCGTGTCGCTGTCGGTGACGCCGATGATCTGCGCCTACTTCGTGCGGCAGCCGCCGAGCCGCGACGGCACCTGGCTTGACCGCCAGGTCGAGGGCCTGCTGGCGCGGCTGATCCGGTTTTACGACCGTACGCTCACGCTCGCGCTCGGTCACCGGTCGTTCATGCTGATCGTATTCGTCGCGACGATCGTGCTCACCGTCGGCCTCTACATCAAGACGCCGAAAGGCTACTTCCCGCAGGACGACACCGGCCTGGTCTTCGGCGGCACGATCGCATCGCCGGACATTTCGTTTGACGCCATGAAGGCCCTCCAGCTCAAGGCGATGGATATAGTGCTTGCCGACCCTGCGGTCGCCGGCCTCGGCTCGTCGGTTGGCGCTTCGAATTTCAATGCCGCGGTCAATTTCGGACGTCTATTTATCACCCTGAAGCCGCTCAGCGAACGCGGCGGACTGAGCACCCAGCGCGTCATCGCGCGCATACGGCCGAAGCTCGCCGAGATTCCGGGTCTTCGCGTGTTCATGTTCCCCGCGCAGGACGTGCGTGTCGGCGGCCGGCAATCCGATTCGCAATACCAGTTCACGTTGTGGAGCTCCGACATCGAGGAATTGCAGAAGCGCGTGTCGGGCGTTCTCGACCGCGTGAAGCAGGTGCCAGGCGTCGTCGACGTCACGACTGACCGTGACCAGGGCGGGTTGCAGGTCAATATCAGCATCGACCGACAGGCCGCGGCACGGCTGGGCGTGCGAGTGCAGGATATCGACAACGCGCTCAATAACTCTTTTTCGCAACGACAGATTTCGACAATTTACGGCACCCGAAACCAGTACCGCGTCATTCTGGAAGTGGACCGTCAGTACAAGCGCGATCCGAGCGATCTCACCCGCGTCTACGTTCCCGGCAACGGTGCCGCGCAGGTTCCTTTGTCAGCCGTAACGCGAATCGAGCGCGGCAATGTTCCGCTCGCTGTCAACCATCAGGGTCAATTTCCCTCGATAACGATCTCGTACAACCTGACACCCGATGCCTCGATCGAGGAAACCACCGCGGCAATCGAAAAAGCCGTCATCGATCTGCATTTGCCCGACATTATTCATGCGGATTTTGCCGGCGATATCAAATCCTTCAAACAGGCCGCCGGCGCGCAACCGCTTCTGCTGATCGCAGCGCTTATCGCTGTCTACCTCGTTCTCGGCATTCTCTACGAAAGTCTTGCACACCCGCTGACGATCATTTCCACGCTGCCGTCGGCCGGTCTCGGTGCGCTGCTTGCCCTGCAACTATTTGGCGCGGAACTCTCGATCATCGCCTTCATCGGCATCATTCTTCTGATCGGCATCGTAAAGAAGAACGGCATCATGATGGTAGACTTCGCACTCGACGGCGAACGGCGGCTCGGCCTCTCGCCCGAACGGGCAATTCACGACGCTTGTCTCGCACGTTTCCGCCCGATCCTGATGACCACGATGGCCGCCATGCTCGGTGCATTGCCGCTGGTGATCGCTATCGGCCCCGGGTCCGAGCTGCGGCGCCCGCTCGGCATTACCATCATTGGCGGGTTGCTGGTGTCGCAGGTGCTCACGCTCTATACAACGCCGGTGATCTATCTGCTGCTCGACAAATTGCACCGCAAGCTCGGCGGAGCGACCTTTACGTTCATCCGGCGCCGCGGTCCGCCGCTGCCGGCGGAATAGATCAAACGCCCAAATAGCGGCGCTGCACGTCGGGCGCCGCGGCAAGTTCCGGCGACGTGCCCTTCCACACCACGCGCCCACGTTCGATCAGGAAATGACGGTCGGCCACACGCAGCAGCGCACCGACATTTTTGTCAATCACCAGAATCGACAGACCCAACTCTTTGAGGCGGGCAAGACACCGCCAGATCTCCGCGCGAATAAGCGGCGCGAGGCCCTCGGTCGCCTCGTCGAGGATCAGCAGCCGCGGATTGGTCATAAGCGCCCGCCCAATCGCAAGCATCTGCTGCTCTCCGCCGGACAATTGATTGCCCATGCTGCCCTCGCGGTCGGCAAGCCCCGGAAACAACGCGTAGACTTTGTCGAGTGTCCAATCGACGCCGTCGCGCTGAGCCGCCGTCGCAAGCAGGTTCTCGCGCACGGAAAGGTTCGGAAAGATCTGCCGGCCTTCCGGCACGAGGCCGATCCCGCACTGGGCCACCCTGTATGAAGGCAGTCCGCGAATATCGCCGCCCATG
>DASSYU010000370.1:0-4481 GCA_035703125.1 Pseudolabrys sp.
CGCCGGACCACGGCTTTTGTGAGCGGCAGCTTGAGATAGTCGGATATCCCCTTCGCCAGCGCAGGATTGGAATTGCCGGCGACGAGCTTGATCGCTCCGTTCTTGCCCGACATCCCGAAATCCTCGCCCTCACTCCGGCCACAAGCGGCGTGGTCATAACAAGGCGGACAGGGCGCGGCAATACGGCTGGAAATCGTTGTCCCGGTTTTTGGCGGAAAGGATGAATCGCGGCTTAGCGGCGGGACGCCGCGAGCGTCAACGTCTCGCGCGACGATACAAGCGCCGCGGGGCGCCGCCGCGGAAGCGGCACGGGGCCCGTCTCATCCTCGCCGGACGGCTCTGCGCTCGCCGTAGATACGGGATCGGCCTGCGGGCGGAAAATACGGAAAATACCGGCGGCCTCGGGGGAGGAATCGCTTACGCCGGCGAGGGCAAATTGAGGCTCCGCCGACGGTGCGGTTCCTGGTGCGACCGCCGGCGACGTCAGAAACGCAGTAAGCTGCTCCATGCTCGATTGCGCGATCCGCTGCAGCATGGCGTCGTCGGCGGCAGCCCACGCGTCCTTGTGGCGGACCTTTGCGGTCTCCTCGCCGCTGATGCGCAACGCGCGGTGCTCGTCCTGGTCAAAAACGTCCCACACCCATGAAATCGTGGTCTGATTTTTCACGACCGTCGCAGCGAGATAGCCGCGCACGCGGTAAGCCGACTGTTGTTCGCGCGAAATCACCGGAAGGCGACGCGACTGAGCTTCGTCATTGAGATTCTTCACAAGCCGCTGGAATTGACCCGGCGGCAAGCCGTCGAGAGAGTCGAATGCAACGGTGGCGCCGCGCGGCTGCTGCGCGGACACACCTTGACCATCGGGATTGCACGCGGCTAGGGCAAGCGCAACGGTGAGCAAGCCGGCGACATGCCAAACTCGCCGCGCGCCGCGCACGCGGTGGCCGCCACGCTGCTCCATAGACACCCCTGCGGCCGTGCTTTTTGCTCTTTTAAACAAACCCCTTCGGCCGGGGTGAACCGTAGCGGCAATCGCATCCTTGAGTCCAGACTCATAGCCTCATCGCGAGAGCTAATCGCTCAGCGCAATCGCGTTAATATGGCGCCCATAGTCAGGCTCGTCGCGATGCGTGCTGCGGCGGAAGCTGTAGAAGCGCTCGGGCTCTTCATATGTGCACAAACCAAGATCCTCAAATTGCGTGAGGCCGGCTTGCTCGACGCGCTGTGCGATATAGCCGCAGAGATCGAACATCGCATGGTCCTCGCGCTGTGACCGCTCGAAGTAGCGCGCATTTGCAGGATCGGCAGCAAGAAACCGCTCGACAAATTCGGGGCCGACTTCGTAGTTCGATTGGCGGATTGTAGGCCCGAGTGCCGCAGCGATGCTTGCCCGCCCGGCGCCGAGCCGTTCCATCGCAGCGACCGTGGCCTCGATTACTCCTGACAACGCGCCGCGCCATCCGGCATGCGCTGCGCCGATCACACCGGCTTCACTGTCGGCAAACAACAAGGGCCCGCAGTCTGCAGTCGACACGCCGATCGCAAGCCGAGGCACCTGTGTGACGACAGCGTCAGCGCGCGGACGGCTGTCGCGTGTCCATGGCTCCTGTGCGACGACGACGTCCGGTGAATGGATCTGAAAAGGTGTGACCAGCCGGTCCGCACTCACGCCCAGCGCTGCCGCCATGCGCGCGCGGTTCTCGGCAACTTTTTCGGGGGCATCCCCGGAGCCAACCCCGCCATTGAGGGACGAATACACGCCTTGCGATACGCCGCCGGAGCGCGTGAAGAAGGCGTGTCGAATGCCCGGGAGGGTCGTGAGAGAAGAAGCCTGCAGCATCGATCACCGTGGAGTGGCCAACAGCCACGCGTCATCAATACATAGGAGGTGCAAGGTCATGCAGCTAGCTCGTTGAAGCCTCGAAACCGGGCGGCGTGCCGATAGAAGGATGCACGAAAGCCGCAACTTTAAACAATTCTCCCATGGCGGTGCGTTCGCGGCCGATCAGGCGCGCCAAGGCCTGGTCAATATCATCGGTACGCGCTGCCTTGGCCTTGAGTGAAGCCGCGCGCTGCTCGATTCCGAGACGTCGCAAGAATTGCGATTGTTCGATCGGCCCGAACCCTTTTGCGCCCATGGCTTCGACGGCCCGCGACAGGGCCTGAAAATCGACGTGGGCAGTGAGATCGAACACGCCGGGCGCGGTCAACGGATCCGCGTAAGCATGCTGGCCGACAGCCTGGAACGTTTCCCCGATGCCGGATTTCACGTGGCCGTAGTCGATCACCAGGGCAGCCCCGCGGCCATCCGCAACGCGTCGACCGACCTCCATCGCCTCGGTATCGCCACGCCATTCGAAGATCGCGCCCGCGCGCGCCGAACTGAACTGTGCCGGCAGCAGAGTTTGGAAAAACGGAAGCGGTTCAGGAGCGATCGTGAAAGCAAGCTGATCGTTGGCGTCGATCTGAATCCGGCGCTCGTGCCACCCGCGGTCGGTCTTGATGGCCTGGTTGACCGGCAGCGCGTCAAAGAACTCATTGGCAACAATAATCGCCGGTCCCGCAGGCACCTCGGCGAGCTTCGCGTGCCAGAAAATCATTACACCCGCGCCTTCCAGTGTTTTTTCCTGCTGGGCCTGGAGCACCGGGCTGATCTCGACCAGATGCGCGACGATTGCGGAATGAAATTCAGGCACGATCTGCACCGCGCGCAGCGCATCATTCATCAGGGTACCGCGCCCGGGACCCAGCTCGATCAGCCGCACATTCTCGGGTGCGCCCATCTGCGTCCACACGGTCGCCGCCCACAGGCCGATCAGTTCGCCGAACATCTGGCTGACTTCCGGCGCTGTCGTGAAGTCTCCGCGCGCGCCGAGCGGATCGCGCGTGGTGTAGTAGCCGTGCTCGCGGTCGAGCAGGCAGAGCGCCATGTACTCAGCAATCGGCATTGGCCCCGCCGTGGCGATGCGCCGGCGGATTTCGGTTTCGAGCGGCGAGAGCTCTGACACTAACGGCTCCGCAGCGGCGGGTGTTTCATCGCATAGACGATGAAGCCCACACCTGCGAGGAACAGCGGCACTGACAGCACCTGGCCCATCGTTGCACCGCCCCACAGAAAGCCAAGCTGCGCGTCGGGCTCGCGGAAAAACTCGCAGAACGTCCGCGCGATCGCGTAGCAGACCGCGAAGCTTCCGATGATCGATCCGGGCCGCTTCAACGCACCGGCCCGCATCAACAGGGCCAGCACGGCGAGCAGGACAAGACCTTCAAGTGTTGCTTCGTACAGCTGGCTTGGATGCCGTGGCGCCGGCCCGCCGCTCGGAAAGATCATCGCCCAAGGGACGTCCGTCGGTCGTCCCCATAATTCGCCGTTGATGAAATTCGCAATGCGGCCAAGAAACAATCCGATCGGGCCGACGGCGCACGTGATGTCGCCCAGCGAAAGCACCGGAATGCCGCGGATGTAGCCGAACGCTAGAACCGCAACCACGCAGCCGGCGAAGCCGCCGTGGAATGACATGCCGCCGTTCCACAATTGAAAAATTTCCAGCGGGTGCGCAGCGAAATGCGGAAGGTTGTAGAAGAGAACGTAGCCGATGCGTCCGCCGAGAATGATGCCAAGTGTCACCCAAAGGACGAAATCGTCGAAGTCGGTCACCGTCATGGGCGCTTTGCCGCCCCACAATTTGCCGGAGCGAATGAGGATGCGGGCATACCCCCAGCCGAGTAAAATGCCTACGATGTAGGCGAGGGCGTACCAACGGACAGCGAACGGGCCGAGATGCACGAGGACGGGGTCGAACGCCGGGTAAGGAATGACAAGCAAGGGCATGCGGTGTCCGATTCGCGAAGCGAAACGTCCCTTATGTGGTAGCATGCCGGGTCTTGCGGCGGCATGACCGGATCGCCATTCTGACGACAGCCCTGCGCCGGAGATGAGGCATGACCCAGACCAGCAACCGCTTTTTCGACGAAATGGCGCGTCTGATGAACGACGCCGCAGGGGTGGCGCAAGGGGTGCGGCGCGAGTTCGATACCTTGTTCCGCAGTCAGGCCGAACGCATCCTGCGCGATCTCGACGTCGTGCAGCGTGAAGAATTTGAGGCGGTCAAGGAGATGGCCCGGCTGGCCCGCGAGGAAAATGAGGCACTGAAAGCGCGGATTGCCGCGCTGGAAGCAAAAGCCGACAAGCCCAGCAAGAAGTCCAAGGATTCCGCTGCGGACTAGTCATTAACGGGCCAGGTCTGTGATTTCTTGCCCTTTGCGGCCGTCATCGCTATAACCCGCCCCGTTCGCGGCCCCCGGCACCCCTGGAGGCTTGCCGCGTTCGCAGGCGGCGGAAAATGCCGCCTTTTCCATTGGTTTAGATGAGGGATTCAAGATGGCGACCGTCCAGGAAATGAAGGCGACGGCGCGTCCGAAAGGCGGCAAGGGGGCCGCCCGGTCAGCGCGTCGCTCCGGCAAAGTGCCGGGCGTGATTT
>DASSYU010000555.1:0-2365 GCA_035703125.1 Pseudolabrys sp.
CCGCACCGGTGTTGATGATTACCACGTCGTCGGCAAGGTCGAGCGTGAGCTTGATGTTCTGCTCGACGAGCAGGATCGACTGGCCCTCGGCCTTGAGTTGCGCAATCGTACGTCCGACCTCGGCCACAAGCTGGGGCGCCAATCCCTCTGACGGCTCGTCCATCAAAAGCACGCGCGGATTGCCCATCAGCGCACGGCCGATCGCCAACATCTGCTGCTCGCCGCCCGAGAGCGAGCCGGCGAACTGCGCGTGGCGCTCCTTCAGGCGAGGGAAAAGCTGGAACACGCGATCGATGGTCCAGCCGGGTGCGCCGCCGCCTTTCGCAGCCCGCGCAGCGACGCTGAGATTTTCGCGTACGCTGAGGCTGCGGAACATGCGCCGGCCCTGTGGTACCAGCCCGATGCCTTTGCGCGCGATCACATCCGGCGGCAGCCCGCCGATCTGCTCGCCGTAAAGACTGATCGCGCCTCGCCGCGGCCTGAGAAAGCCCATGATCGTGCTCATGCAGGTGGTCTTGCCCGCCCCGTTGCGGCCGAGCAGGCCGAGCAGCCGCCCCGGCTGCAGCACGAAGGACACGCTGTGCAGCACGTGACTGTCGCCGTAAAAGGCGTCGATGCCGGCGATTTCAAGCGCGTCAGTCGCCAAATCAGTCGCCAAGATATACCTCGCGTGTGCGCGGATCCGCCACCACTTCGGCGCGGGTGCCTTCGACGATAACCTCGCCGTAGTGCAGCACGGTGATGCGTTCGGCAAAGCCGAGCGCGGTGTCCATATCGTGCTCGATCATCACGATGGTCACGTCGCGCGGGATTTTGTCGAGCAGCGCGCGCAGGGTTTGCCGCTCGCCATGCGACAGGCCGGCAAGCGGTTCGTCGAGCAGCAGGACTTTCGGCTTTTGCGCGAGCGCCATCGCGAATTCGAGCCGCCGCCGCTCGCCATAGGAGGTTTCGGCGGCGATGCGGTCGGCGCTGTCGGCGAGCCCGACTTGCGCCAAGGCTTCGCGCGCGGCGTCGTGCAAATGACCGTGCCCGGTGAGCAGCGACCACGGATTCCAGCGTAACTTGTCAAGGCCGAGCAGCGCGAGCACCACGTTGTGCAGCATGGTATCGTGCGAGAACAGCGTGAGGATCTGGTAAGTGCGGGCCAACCCGAGATGCACGCGCGCGGGGGTGTGCATGCCGGTGAGCTCCTGGCCGAACAGCTTTACGGAGCCGCTGTCGGGAGTGAGGTCGCCGGTGACCAGATTGAACAAAGTGGTCTTGCCGGCGCCGTTCGGGCCGATGATCAGCCGCCGCTCGCCGGGCATCACCGTGAGCGAAACGTCTTTCGTCGCCGGCAGGCCGCCGAAGCGCTTGTTGAGCGCAGAAACCTGGAGCGCGGGTGCGGTCATACGCCGGGCTCCGATGCGGCCTTAGCGGAGGGCGAGCGGCCTTTGCGCCGGTTCTGGATCGAGCGCCACAACTGGCGGCAGCCGGGCACGAGTCCGTTCGGCATGAACATAATGACGACGACAAAGATCACGCCGAGCAAGATGTTCCAGCGTTCGATGTAGGTGCTCACCACGTTTTTCACGATGGTGATGATGGCGGCGCCGACGATCGGGCCGAGCAGCGTGCTGGCGCCGCCGAGAATCGCCATCAGCAGCGCCTCCGCCGACTGCTGCAGCGAGATCGCATGCGGGCTCATGAACAGGTTGTAGTAGATGTAGAGCAAGCTGGCGATCGAACCCCAGAACGACGCGATCACGAAGGTGATGAACTGGATCTTCCAGACATTGTAGCCGAGCATCGACATACGGCGCGGCTGCTCGCGCGCGCCCATCAGGCTCGCGCCGAATGGCGAGCGCGTCAGCCGCCAGATGCAGAACAGCGCGAGCGAAAACAAGATCAGCGTGAAATAGTAGAAACTCGGCGCGGAACTAATGTCGATGCCGAACGGCATCGGCCGGGCAGGGAGGGTGATGCCATTGTCGCCGCCGGTGAGCTCGTTGGCGCGATAAGCGATGCCCCATACGATCTGTCCGAGCGCGAGCGTGATCATCAGGAAGCCGATGCCGATGGCGCGCAGCGACAATACGCCGAACAGCGCGCCGCAGGCGGTGGAGAAAATCACCGCGCAAATCGCCGTGATGAGCTGGTTGTAACCAGCGAGCACCATCAGCACGACGCAATAGCCGGTGAGGCCGAGGAAGGCGGCATGTCCGAGCGATACCATGCCGCCGTAGCCGAGCAGGATGTTCACGCTCAGAGCGAACAGTGCGTAGATCAGAATTTGGCTGGCCAGATTGATGTAGTAGTCGTTGGTGATCACCCAGGGCACGGCCAGGGCTACGACGGCGACGATTACTGCGATGACTGCGGTGCG
>DASSYU010000497.1:0-2175 GCA_035703125.1 Pseudolabrys sp.
GGTTAAACAGCGAACTGAAATTCGATAGTATGCTGGAATTAAGAATCAAAGATCATGTTGGACCAACCGGCTCAACAACCACACCACTCCGCGCACGTGGTCGTGCTCGGCAATGAAAAGGGTGGCTCGGGCAAGTCAACGACAGCGCTGCACATTGCGGTAGCGCTGCTCAAGGCCGGCCAGCGCGTTGCCACCATCGACCTTGACGGCCGGCAGAAAACCTTCACCCATTGTATCGAGAACCGCCGCGCCTGGGCCGCGCGTCCAAATATTCAGCTCGAGCTGTGGGCCGAGCGCGCAGGTATTCAGCTCGAGCTGCCGACGCACTACTGCGTCGAGCGCGCCGAGAGCAACTCGATCGAGGCCAACGAGACGACGGAGATCGCCAACTTCTCCGCCGCCGTCAGCGCGATCGAGCGCAGCTACGACTTTTTGGTGATCGATACGCCCGGCAACGATACTTTTCTGATGCGGCTCGCGCATTCTATGGCCGACACGCTCATTACGCCGATCAACGACAGCTTCCTCGACCTTGATGTGCTTGCCGCCCTCGATCCGGTCAATTTCGCTGTCACCGGCGAAAGCCACCACGCCAGGATGGTGCGCGAGGCGCGCCGCCAGCGCCGCATGACGGACGGGCGGCTAATTGATTGGGTTGTGGTGCGCAATCGCCTGTCCACGCTCCGCTCGCGGAACAAGCGGCTGATTGGTGAGGGCCTAACCGAATTGGCCAAACGTGTAGGCTTTCGCTGGATTGACGGCTTCGCCGAGCGCGTAATCTATCGCGAATTTTTTCCGCGCGGCCTAACCGCACTCGACGATCTCGACAAGGCCACGCTCGGCACGCGGCCGAGCAAGTCGCACGTCGCCGCGCGAGAGGAAGTAATCGCTCTGCTCAACTTGCTGCACCTGCCGCTGTCCGCAATTGGCAAGCGGCGCGCTGCCGCCCGTGCGGAATGGTATTCGGTCATGGACCAGCCACTGCAGGTTGACGACGTCATCGCCTAAGCCCATTGCCATGTCCGCTTTGGGTCATTAGCAGACATACGCACTGCACAAGGGCATGTCCGCTTTGCCTCCAATAGCGACCGCAAAAGCAGACATGCCGCAAATGGTCATGTCCGCTTTACCCCCAAAGCGGACAGGGTGTTGCACGCATTCTGCAACTGCCTCGCTCCGCCAAGGCTCGACCCGCGCGCGGCTACTCGGCTATCGCTACGATGTCACGGGCGAGCAGCTTACCGCTAAGTTTAACGGGTGCATTTGCAGCGCACTAGCCGATGTCCGCTCAGTGCCAATAGCGGACACCGAAACAAAAACCCCAGCACGTTAGCCAGGGCTTTGTTTTCTCGGAAATCATCCGACGCCTCACACTGATTCCAGCCAGGCGTCGACGTCTTTCCTGACCTGATCCTTCGCGATCCCGTACCGCTCCTGGATTACTCCCTCCAGTTGATCGCGATGACCCTCGATTTTGTCCAAATCGTCGTCGGTGAGATTGCCCCACTTCTGTTTGACCTGTCCCTTGAACTGTTTCCAGTTACCTTCCACGCGATTCCAGTCCATGACTGATGCTCCTGTGTCTTTTGATGCAGGTAAGACTTGGCTTTGGCCGTACCAACAACGAGCCGTGACCTGCCTCGTTCCTTCGGAACAAACGGACGCGTCGACGCTTGTCCGGTGATCACATGGATCTCCGGTCATGCTGACAACTACGGCTGCAACGAAAGAACGAAATCGCGTCGATCTATCCAGCAAGGATCTCGCGCGTCATTGGTGCAAACGTCTCGGAAAATCGAGAGCCGAGATCGAAGCCGCGATTGCCAAGGTCGGCGACAACGCCGAAACGGTCATGAAAGAGCTCGGGGTACAGGAGCGGTAACGGGTCGCAGATGGCTAAAACGAGCCGGCGCACGAAGACAAAGGTTGTTGAAAGCGGTTTTCGCAGACAAGCGCAAAAAACCGCGCGCCGGGAAAGGTCGATCCAGCGCAAGATCGATCGCCAAGACAAGCGCCGGGGTAAACCTGACAAGGAACATGGCGCGATGCAGGCAGGCGCGCGCCGCTACCCGGAGCCGAAACTGCCCGGTCAGCACCTTCCCAAGCCCGGCCGCGAGGCCGATCTCGAACTGGCGCCGATGTACAAGGCGCCATTCTATCGAGGTTCCGAAAAAC
>DASSYU010000604.1:0-8874 GCA_035703125.1 Pseudolabrys sp.
GCGGCACCCCGCAATTTCAGGTCACGTGTGCCCGCTGCCAATTTCGCGCCGTTGCCCGGATTGGTGATGATCGAGCGCACCGGCATCGACTCGAGAATTTTAAAGTTCTTTGGATCTGCCTTAGAGCCAGGCACCATCGGGTTGATGGTGAGACGGTAGGATGTACCGGTCATACCGGGGCCATCGTGTTCCTTGTCGCGGATGACAATGCGCGTGAGCCACTTTTGCGACGCCGAGCCGGGCCAGCCGGGGTAAAGCAGGCGCACCGGCCCGCCATGGATGTTCGGCAACGGTTGGCCATTCATTGCCCACACGATCATGGAATCGGGATCCATCGCCTTCGCGATCCGCACGCCGCGTGACAACGTCGGTTTGCTGGCATCGCCCGACAGATGCAGATCGGACGCGTAGTGCGCGGTGTAGATGCCTGATGGCTTTACACCTGCCGTTTTCAGCACATCGGCGAGGCGCACACCGGTCCATTCGGCGCAACCCGCGCCGCCGTTGGTCCATTGATTGCCGCTCGCAGGCGGCGAAAAGAAGGAGCGGCCGTTACCGCCGCACTCGAGGACCATGCGCCGCGTCTGCGGCTTGAATTTCGATTTAAGCTCGCCGAGCGTAAGGTCGAGCTTTTTGTTCACTTCACCTTCAACGGTGAATTTCCACTTGTCCGGCTCTTTCGTCTCGTCGGGAATTTGACCGTTGTTGCGAATAAAGAACTTCTCGATCGGTGTCGTGTCATCATCGAGAAGATTCTCGGGAGTTTCCGCTACCAGCGGACGGTCACCAATTACAACGAGCTTGTCGTTCTTGCCCTGATAATTGAGATAGGTCGGCCCTTTTTTGGCGGGGGGCGCGGCTGGCGCTGTGCCCTGCGCCATGGCGGCCGGAATCAAGCCATCCGGCATATTGGCCGCAAACGGGATAGCACCGCCAACGGCGGCGCTCATCGCGGCAAGCCCAGCGCCGTTGAGAAACCCACGTCGGCTTGGCCCCGTTGCACGTCCGAAAACCAGGGCGTCGGCCCGTTCCGGATCGTCGCGATAGAGCTCCTCAAGTGAACGTTCTGTGTGCCCAGTCATGTAGCTTCCCCCTTCAATTTGGCCCATTGGCAGGACCGTTGTTCTTTTTTTAGGCTTATAGGTGGAATATCCTTCCACGATTTAGATGACGAGCCAACTGCCGGGATGCTGGACTTCCGTATAGTTTGGCGACGGAACGGCTCTAACGGGGTTGATTTGCGGAAGGATCGTAAGAGTTTACAGCCACATAACTAGCCGCCGGCCCTGTTGTGTGAAACAGAACCCCGCTAGACTGCGTTGCAACATTGGAGCCAAGGTCGAGGACCCTATGAAATTGAAATTCGCCGCTGGCGCAATTGCCGTTATCGGAGTCCTGGCTCTGCTGGCTCCGCCAGCGATCGCTCAGAGCAGTCAGACCAAGAGGGGCACCGTTGCCTATAACCGCGACCGCACGGTCGTGGTCACCCGCGACGAAGACGGCCGCACCCGCACGCGCGTTATCATCCAAAAGCGGTCCTACCTCGATCCGGGCACGGAAACGTTTCCGGGCGAACGCGTCGGCAATACGGGCTATATCGAAAATCCGAACCAATACGCCGGAAGCGTGATCAACAATACGTCGGCGGGTCTTTACAACACGCAATCGGCGCTTCCCGGACCGTGGACACTGCCATTCAAGAGCAATCCCTGGATCGGGTACTGAAACGAAAAACGCGGCCAGAGGCCGCGTTTTTATTTTTCACCTTTCCATCACGGTCGCATGCCTACGAGGCCAACTGATCCAGTTCGGCCAAGATCGCTGATCCCATCTCCGACGTTGAAACGACCTTGGTGCCTTCCGATTTGATATCGGCGGTGCGCAGCCCCTTGGCAAGCGTGGCTGAAATTGCCTGGTCGATCCAGTCGGCTTGCTTGCCGAGATTGAACGAATAGCGCAGAGCCATGCCAAACGACGCGATCATCGCAATCGGATTGGCGATGCCCTTGCCGGCGATGTCCGGCGCCGATCCGTGCACCGGCTCGTAGAGCGCTTTTCGCTTCTTGGTTTTTGCATCAGCCTCGCCGAGCGAAGCGGACGGCAGCATGCCGAGCGAGCCCGTAAGTGTCGCCGCAATGTCCGACAACACGTCGCCGAACAGATTGTCCGTGACGATGACATCGAATTGCTTCGGCCATCGGACCAGTTGCATGCCGCCGGCGTCAGCCAACATGTGCTCAAGCTGAACGTCCTTGAATTCGCGTGCATGCACCTGCGTCATGACTTCGTTCCACAGCACGCCCGATTTCATGACGTTGCGCTTTTCCATCGAGGTGACCTTGTTGCGCCGTTTGCGCGCAAGCTCGAAAGCCACCCGTCCGATCCGCTCGATCTCGTAAGTGTCGTAGACTTGCGTATCGACCGCACGTTTCTGACCGTTGCCGAGATCGGTGATGGTCTTCGGCTCGCCGAAATAGACGCCACCGGTCAGCTCGCGCAAAATGATGATATCGAGACCTTCGACGACTTCGCGCTTGAGCGAAGATGAATCCGCCAGCGCCGGATAGACGATGGCCGGGCGTACATTGGCGTAGAGATCGAGATCCTTGCGCAGACGCAGCAGGCCGGCCTCGGGCCGCACGTCATATGGCACCTTGTCCCACTTCGGTCCGCCGACCGCGCCGAAGATCACGGCGTCCGCCGCTTTGACTTTTTCCATTGTGGCATCTGTGATGGCCACTTTATGCGCGTCGTAGCAGCATCCGCCAACCAGTGCCTCTTCAGTCTCGAACCTGTCGGGACCACCTTTATTGAAAAAGTCGATGACGCGCTTTACCTCGGCCATGACTTCGGGGCCGATGCCGTCTCCGGGGAGAAGAAGCAGATTATGGGTGGCCATTTACGCCTCGCAATTACTGACACGCGCGGATTGCTAAAGGGCCGCACGGCCATTGGCAAGAAGGTTGGTTCGTCGCAGGGCTAACCCCGGCCTCGACCAGCGGCGATTGCGACCCCTGTCGATCGAGGCTCTCAAAGACCTCAAGTCCCGCTATTATTGTTGGGCAAGTTCGGGGGCTCGTTCGGGGACAGCCACATTGCACGAAAAAGAACTCCGCATCGCGCTCGTCTGCTTTGGCGGCGCCTCGCTCGCGGTCTACATGCACGGCATTACCAAGGAATTTCTGAAGCTGACGCGGGCGTCCAGCACGCTTCACGCCATTACCGACAGGGAAAAGCGGACATCCGCCCGCTTTTTCGATCGGCATGATGCTGCCGATGCCGAATACGATACCGAGGTCATTTATTTTGACCTGCTGCGCGACATTGGCCAATCGCTCGAACTGCGGATTGTCATAGACATCGTGGCCGGCGCCTCGGCCGGGGGGATCAACAGCACCATGTTGGCACGGGCTCTCAGTCATGATCTGCCGATGGGCCGTTTGCGCGACCTCTGGCTCGAGAATGCCGACGTCGTCGCGCTGCTCGCTTCCGAAGCAAAGGCCCGCCGCTGGAGCAAGTGGTTTCTTCGACCGTTTTTCTGGGCGGCCGGCTTCACGCGCCTGAGGCTCGTGAGCGATCCAGAGGTGCGCTCCAAGCTGTCGCTTTTCATGCGATCACGCTGGTTCAAGCCGCCGCTCGACGGAACGAAGATGGCAGAATTGATGTATGACGCGGTGCTCGCGATGGGCGTACCGCGCGACCGTGGATCGTCTCTGCTTCCTTCCGGGCAGGGACTCGACCTCTTCGTCACGGTGACGGATTTCTACGGTCGCCATCAGCTTATGCAGATTCACGATCCACCGATCATTCATGAGCGCGAATACCGTCATGTCCTGCATTTCCAATATCAGCGCCGCGCAAGCGGCGCGGTCAAAAGCGATTTTGAGCTGGCTAATGCACCAGCATTGGCTTTCGCAGCGCGCGCGACGTCGTCGATACCCGGCGCCTTTCCGCCGGCGCAGATTTTGGAAGTCGACCACCTCGTGCGGGCGCGCGGGGGAACCTGGCCGCACCGTTCGGAATTTATTGCGAGCAATTTCGAGCACTATCAACAAATGAACGTAGATGTGGCATCCGTTCCGTTCATTGACGGCAGCGTCCTAAACAGTCGGCCCTTTCGGGAGGCAATCGCGGCTATCCGCGGCAGACCTGCGTATCGCGAGGTCGACCGCCGCGTCGTTTACATTGATCCAAACCCGGCGCCAGCCGGTTCAACCATCCACCACAGCGTGCCAGGATTTTTCTCGACGCTGAAGGGCGCGCTCTCGGACATCCCCTTGGCCGAGCCGATAACGGAAGAACTTACCCGGATTGCCCGCTTCAACGAGCGAGCGCGCCGACTGAGGGCCATCATCGAGAGTGCGCGTCCTCACATTTCTCGGTTGGTCGCTGAGGTGATGGACAGCGGCGATGATGATGGACCCGTCGCCCACGACCGCGTCAAAGTCTGGCGCGAAAAGGCCAACGTCAAGGCGGCGCGTGACGCGGGTTTTGCGTATGAGGCCTACGTACGGCTGAAACTTGCATCGGTCCGCGATTTCATCAGTCATTTGATCATGAATATCCGGGGCGTGCGTCCCGATTCGCCGTTCGCGCGCGCGATCGCAGAAAGCATCGACGCCTGGGCAATCCAATCTGGCGCGACTTACGTACCGACAGACAGTCAATTGCTGCAGGCGGAAGCCGCCGCACCTGCGAGCGTCAGTGCAAAATGGGTGGCTTTTCTCCTCGCTTTCGATGTCGACTACCGAAAGCGTCGGCTGCGATTCCTGATCGAAGGTCAGAACCGCCTCTATCAAAGGCTCGGATCGCCAGGCCTGGAAGGGCTAGAGGGCGAGGCGGTCGATGGGCTCAAGCGACGGTTCTATGATCACCTTGAAGCATTGGACCGCAGGGCAGATGCGGTCTACGGCGATGCGACGTCGGCCGACCTGGTCGAGAACATCTTCCGCGTGGCGCCTTCTCCAACCGAGATCAGGGAGATCGGATCCTATGCCCAAGCATTTGCCGCCCGGCACCGCACCCAACTCGACCGACTTGTCTACCGGCTCGGGGCGGTCATAGATCTCAGTGCCAGCACGCGAGATGTTGATCTCCTGCTCGCCAACAATACCCAGGAATGGCCGCGCCGCGGCCTACAGGAGGTGCTTGTCAATTATCTCGGCTTTCCCTTCTGGGATGTCCTGACATTTCCGGTGCTGCCTTGGCGAGAAGCGGGCGAATTCAACGAAATTCGCGTCGATCGTATCAGCGCGCAGGATGCCCGCCTCATGGAGCGAATGGGGGCCTTCTCCGTGAAAGGGACCGCCTTCAACCAGTTCGCCGCATTCTTGTCGCGTGCATATCGCGAGAATGACTATCTCTTGGGCCGTCTGCACGCGCTCGAGCGACTGATCGACATTGTGTGCGACGCCGCCGGTTCCGACGCCATCAAAAGCCCGGCCGTGCAGGCGCTAAAAAAGCGGGGATTTCTGCGAATTCTCGATGCTGAAGAACCCCACTTACCCACCTGCAGCGCCATGATCGCCCGGCTTCGCGCCTCTGTTAACAGCGAGGGCCTTTTTTGAGTCCATGGAAGGGCAGCGCCACAATCGATCACAGCCCGCTGAACCAGTTGTAGCCTTTGTCTTCCCAGTAGCCGCCCTTGTCGGTGTTGGTGACCTCCATCGCCACCACATATTTGGGATTTTTGAAGCCCAGCTTTGTGGGCATCCGGATCTTCATGGGAAAGCCGTAGGCCCGCGGCAGGATCTTGTTGTCGAACTTGAATGTCATCTGCGTCTGCGGATGCAGAGCGGTCGGCATGTCGATGGTGTTGGTATAACCCTCGGCGCACCTGAACCAGACATATTTGGCGCGCGTATCCGCGCCGACCCGTTGCAAAAAATCCGACAACCGCGTCCCCTGCCATGAGCCGATGGCGCTCCAACCTTCGACGCAGACGTGCCTTGTGATCTGCGACACCTCCGGCAGCGCGTGCAATTCCGCGAGCGTCCAGGGCTTCTTGTTGTCGACGAGACCGGCCACTTCCAACCTGTAGCTGCTGCCGTCCACCACGGGCGCCTCGTCCTCGTCGTAGTAGCCGTTGAACGGGAAAGGCCGGGTAATCGCGCTTTCGGGATATGTCGGCGCAAGCTTGGAGCGGCTGAACAGCGTCGCCTGCGCGCCATCGTTGAACTCGGAGATCTTGCGCAACACGCCCTCGGCGGTGTCGCCATCGATGATGTCGCAGCCGGTAAGGAACGTGAGCGCACCAAGGCTTGCCGCTCCGCGCAGGAAGCCACGGCGACTGGCTTCGGGCATCATCCGCGCAGCATCCTTGATCAGCAGCCTCGGATCGACACCGGGAATAAATCTTCGCTGGCGCATGAGATGCTCCTATCGTCCCGTGATCATCGCGCGCAGGCTCTTCGGTACGATCAGCGCTAGGGCCACATGTACGGCGATAAATCCGACGATGGCCGCCATAGCGAAGAAGTGCACGTAACGGGCAGCCTCGTATCCGCCGAACAGCGCCGTCAGTTCCTGGAACTGCACCGGCTTCCAGATAGACAGGCCCGACAACACAATGACGACACCGGCAAGCAAGACGCCGGTGTAGAGAAGCTTCTGTACGGCATTGTAGTGCGAGAGGTCATGGTGCGCGAGTTTGAAAGTCAGCGCTGCCTTCATATCCGCAATCACCTCAACCGGACGGATGGGCAGCAACTTGCGGCGGAAACGGCCGGTAACAATACCGAGCGTGACGTAGACCACACCGTTGATGACCAACACCCACATCGCGGCGAAATGCCAAAGCAGCGCACCGGCCAGCCAGTTTCCGAGCGTGATCTGGCGCGGGAAAGTCAAAAAGTCGAACAACGGCGAGGCATTGTAAATCTGCCAGCCGGAGCCGATCATCACCAGGATCGCCAATGCATTGGTCCAGTGACTGACCCGCACCCAGCACGGGTGGATCGTGGTGGCGGTTGCGGTCGATATCATCGTCTCAGCGCTCATCGTCGTCCCCTCGCTTTCGACGAATATACGGCGCAACCGGGCCTGCGGATGCGCAGGCCTGGCCGCATCGGTCACTTTTTCATGCCGTCTTTGGACATGGCGTCCTTCGACATCTCGTCCTTCTTCATCGAGTCCTTGGACATCTTGTCCTTGGCCATCGCGTCTTTCTTCATCGAATCTTTCGACATGCTGTCCTTGGACATGGTGTCCTTTTTCATGTCGTCAGCAAAGGCCGTAGGCGCAAGCGGGGCGAAGACAAGACCGATGACGATCGCAGCCGACACGAAAGTGCTCTTCTTCATGACACGTCCTCCAGGGAGATTTACCTTGCGCTTTCTCGGCTATCACACGCGTTGAACACGTCCTCATCAGGTTCCCGTTGTCGCAAGCTGGCATTCGCCTCACGCTTTTGTGAGAATGGTCAAGCGTTACCGAACTCTGTCAGGAGCCTATTTGTGAGCGCGCCCTCGCCCGCCAAAACCACCCGAGGCAACTTCTTCGAGGATTTTCGGCTCGGTCAGACGATCCGGCACGCCACGCCGCGCACCGTGACGCTCGGCGACGTGGCGCTCTACAACGGGCTGTTCGGTGCGCGTTTTGCGGTCCAGTCCTCGGATGTCTTCGCGCAAAAGATCGGCTACCCGCGCTCGCCGCTCGATGACTTTCTGGTTTTTCATATCGTCTTCGGAAAGACGGTTGCAGACATATCCCTCAATGCGGTGGCCAATCTCGGCTATGCGGCCTGCCGGTTCCTCAAACCCGTCTTCCCCGGCGCCACATTGACCGCCGCCTCCGATGTCCTCGGGCTGCGCGAAAATTCCAACAGGAAAACGGGGATTGTCTATGTGCGCTCGCGCGGCTTCGACGAGACCGGCGATACCGTGATCGATTACGCGCGCTGGGTGATGGTGCGCAAGCGTGATGAGGCAGCGACAGCTGCGGCCGAGAAAGTCCCCGATCTGCCGAAGAACGTCGAGCCCGCACAACTTGGCGCGGCATGCCCGAACATCAGTACTGCGGCCTACGACACGACGCTTGCGGGCAGCCCGTATCGCTTCGGCGACTACAAGGCCGGCGACAAGATCGACCATATTGACGGGATCACGGTCGAGGAAGCCGAGCACCAGATTGCCACGCGTCTCTATCAGAACACGGCCCGCATCCATTTCAATCAGTTTGCCGAGAGCAAGGGCCGTTTTGGGCGTCGGCTCATCTATGGCGGTCACGCAATTTCGCTTGCTCGCGCACTGTCGTTCAACGGCCTTGCAAACGCATTCCATGTCGCCGCGATCAATGGCGGGCGGCACGTTGCCCCGCTGTTTGCTGGCGACACGGTTTTCGCGTGGTCCGAGGTGCTGACTGCAGCTGAAATTCCAAACCGGAAGGATGTCGGTGCCTTGCGCCTGCGCACCGTTGCAACCAAAGACCGGCCGTGTCCCGACTTTCCATTCAAAGCCGGCGATGAGTACGACCCGGCTGTCATCCTCGACCTGGACTACTGGGTGCTGATGCCGAAGTAGCACCCAGGGATTGGGTCAAGCACCGGCGCGCAGATGATCAACCAACTGCCGCGCGTAAGGCGGCAATACGTCGACGTCACGCACGCAAATTGTCAGTTCGCGAAGGGCCCAGGGATCGGTGAGCCGCACGGCGCTGATCGCCATCGTACGCTCGGTACGATGAACGGTCGTTTCCGGAACGATGCCGACACCGACGTTGCATTCGACCAAGCGGCAAATGGCATCGAAGCTGCGCAGCTGCACACGCAGGCGCAGCGGCCGGCCGATGCGATTTGCCTTGTCCGCGAGAAAACGCTGGATCGCGCTGGCGCGGTCGAGGCCAACCATGTCGTAGTCGAGCACCTCGGCAAAGCCG
>DASSYU010000005.1:0-4032 GCA_035703125.1 Pseudolabrys sp.
GCTCGCGCGCCAGCAGAAAGTGGATCTGGCAAAAATTTCGATCCTTGCGCTGGCGGATCAGTACTTGTCGTTCATCGAGGCTGCGCGTCAGTTGCGCCTCGAGCTCGCCGCCGATTACCTGGTGATGGCGGCCTGGCTCGCCTACCTCAAATCGCGCCTGCTTCTGCCGGAAACCGAAACAGGCGATGGGCCAAGCGCGGAAGACATGGCGCTGGCGTTGGCCAACAGGCTGCGCAGGCTGGAAGCGATCCGCGACGTCGCGATCCGTATGATGGAGCGGCCGCAACTCAATCGGGATATTTTCCCGCGCGGCCTGCCCGAGCCGATAGAAGAAGTAAAACAGCCGGAATGGTCGGCGACCCTTTACGATCTGCTCTCGGCCTACGCCACGCAACGCTCGCGCAGCGCATTGTCCCGCGTCCGCTTCAAGCAGCGCACCGTTTGGTCGCTCGCCGCGGCGCGCGCCGCTCTCGAGCGTCTGATCGGGCAGTCGGCGGACTGGTCGCGCATGGATCAGTTCCTGATCAGTTATGTGGTGGAGCCGGCGCTTGCAGCGTCGGTGTTCGCGTCCTCATTCGCGTCCGCGCTCGAGCTTGTACGGGAGGGTGTTGCCGAAATTCACCAGAAGGAGTCATTCGCGCCGATCTATATGCGCAAGCGCGTCGGCGCGAATGCGATAGCTACGACGCATGACGCGCAAGAAAACTCATAAGGGGAAAGAGTCCATGCCGAGCGTGGCCAAGAAGCTCGTGGTGGTGCAAAGCAATGAGCCAGCACCACAAGCGACGCCAGTCGAGTCAACGCGACCGGAAGAATTGCGGCTGCTGGAAGCCTTGCTGTTTGCCGCCGGCCAACCGCTGGATGAGGCGATGCTCTCGCGCCGACTTCCAAACGGCGTGAACGTGAAAGCGGCGCTTGCGCAGCTCAAGGATGAGTACGCCACGCGCGGCGTCAATCTGGTGCGCGTCGGCAAGAAATGGACATTTCGCACGGCCATCGACCTGTCGTGGTTGCTGACGAAGCAGATCGTGGAGACGCGCAAGCTTTCGCGCGCGGCGATCGAGACGCTTGCGATCGTTGCCTATCATCAGCCAGTTACGCGCGCTGAGATCGAGGAAATTCGCGGCGTGGTGGCAGCCGCGGGCACGCTCGATGTCCTTCTTAAAACCGGGTGGATTCGTCCACGCGGCCGGCGCAAGGCGCCCGGGCGACCGATCACATACGGCACGACGGAAGCATTCCTCTCGCATTTTGGGCTCGAGGAAGTCGGAGACCTGCCGGGCCTCGACGAACTCAAGGGCGCAGGCCTGCTGGAGGGCAATTTGCCTCCCGGTTTCGGCGTGCCGCTTCCCTCGGACGACTCGACGCTGCGTGACGATGAAGATCCACTCGATCCGGGCGATCTCGATCTGGGTCTGGCGCCGCCCGTGTCGCGTTCCGAAAAGTGACCGCGCGCGGTTTAAGGTAAATGGCGCGATTTCAAGGGATTGCGCGGCGCTTTGACCGCACGCGAAGTCCTTGTTTTTGCCCTCTGCGGGGCCTAGTTTCACATTGAAAACATGGCGGGACGAGCCGAAAAGCCCGTCGCTGGAGGATTTGCCGATGGGTTCCCTAAGCATATGGCACTGGATCATCGTGCTGCTGGTCGTGATGGTGTTGTTCGGAGGCCGTGGAAAGATTTCGTCGCTCATGGGTGACTTCGCCCAGGGCATCAAGGCCTTCAAGAAGGGCATGTCCGAGGACGAGAAGACCGCGGATGCCAAAAGCGAGCCGGTCAAAACGATCGAAGCCGGCGGCAGCACATCCAAGACCGAGGCTGAGCGTCGCGCCGAGAGCGTGCGCTCCTGATCGTTGCGCCTGTGCGTAACGAGGCCGCTGGCTGGACTGTCGCAGCGGCGCTCATGCGTTGGCGTTTCGGAGTTGACTAATCCATGTTCGACATTGGTTGGGGCGAGCTCGTCGTCATCGGCATCGTCGCGCTGATCGCGATCGGGCCGAAAGAGCTGCCGACCGTCTTGCGGACGCTTGGCCAGTATATGGGCAAGGTCCGACGCATGGCGTCCGAATTCCAGGGCCAATTCCAGGAGGCGATGCGCGAAGCGGAGTTGGTCGAACTGAAGAAACAGGCAGAAGACCTGAAAAGTTCGGTCAGCGATCTCGGCAGCTCGGTGAGCGATCTCGGCAACCTTGATCCGCTTGCCGACACCCAGAAGCAGATCGAGAGCGCGTTCGAAGACGCAGCCAAACCCGAACTGCCAAAGCCTGACTCGCCGGCTGTAGTGGAGACAACTGAAGCCGCTCCACCTCCGCCTATCGATGTGACGTTGCCCGAGCCGAGCGCTCCCGTCAGCGAGAAAGATTTTGCGACCGCCGAAGCGCCGCCACCCAAGCAGGCCGGGGGCAAGGCATGAGCCACGAGGACATCGAGGCCACCAAAGCGCCGTTAATGGATCACTTGATCGAGTTGCGCTCGCGGCTGATCAAGGCGCTGCTTGCGTTCGGCGTGATGTTCGGGATTTGCTTCATATTCGCGAAGGACATCTACAATGTCCTGGTGTGGCCGTTCGTGTGGGTCGCCGGGCCGGAAAATTCGAAGTTTATCTATACCGCGCTGCTCGAATATTTTGTGACGCAACTGAAGCTCGCGATGTTCGGCGCGGCGTTCCTCTCGTTCCCGGTCGTTGCGACACAAATTTACATGTTTGTTGCGCCCGGGCTCTATCGCCACGAGCGCAAGGCGTTCCTGCCATATCTGATCGCAACGCCGATCTTCTTCGCGCTGGGCGCGGCGGTCGTCTATTTCCTGGTGCTGCCGATGCTGGTGCGCTTCTCGCTTGGCATGCAGCAGACCGGCAGCACGACCGATGCCTCGATCGCGCTGATGCCGAAAGTCGGCGAATATCTTTCGCTAATGATGGCGCTGGTGCTCGCCTTCGGTGTTGCCTTTCAGTTGCCGGTCGTCCTTACATTGCTCGGACGCATCGGGATGATTACGGCCGAGCAGCTCAAGGCCAAGCGACGCTATTTTATTGTCGGTGCCTTTGTGCTGGCTGCCGTCCTGACCCCGCCCGACGTTCTGAGCCAGATGTCGCTCGCCATTCCGCTCCTTATTCTCTACGAAGGCTCGATCTGGTCAGTACGCATGGTCGAGAAGAAGGCACAGGCCGAGGCCGCAGCGAAAGCGGCATCCGAGGCGGCCTCCCAGGCGGCCTCTGCAAGCGCGAAGCCGGCGGAGTAGAGCGCTGGTTCGGTATTGACTCCGTCATGCCCGGCTTTATGCCGGGCATCCACGTCTTCGTTCATTAGAAAGGCGTGGATGGCCGGGACAAGTGACACCAAGACGGCACTTCGTGCCTTTTGCCCGGCCACGACGTGCTAAAGAGCGCCCGCCATGTACGACATCAAGTGGATTCGCGAGCATCCTGACGCCGTCGACCGCGGCCTGAAACGGCGCGGGCTCAAGCCGCTGTCGAAAGAGCTCGTGACGCTCGACGAAAAGCGGCGGGCAGCCATCACAAAATTCGAGCAGGCGCAGGCCCGCCGTAATGCGGCGTCAAAGGAAATCGGCAATGCGAAAAAGGCGAAGGATGAGGCCAGGGCGGGCACGCTGATGGCCGAAGTCGCCGAACTCAAGACTTCGCTGCCGGCCATGGAGGACGAGCAAAAAGCTCTGGCCGCCGCGCTCGACAAGGAGCTCGCGCAAATCCCGAACACACCGCTCGACGACGTGCCCGACGGCGCCGATGCGAGCGGCAACGTCCAGCATCATGTGTTCGGCAAAAAACGCGACTATGCATTCAAACCGAAGCAGCATTTCGATCTGGGCGAAACGCTCGGACAAATGGATTTCGAGCTTGCCGCGAAACTGTCCGGCGCGCGCTTTGTTGTATTGCAGAAGGGTTTGGCGCGGCTGGAGCGCGCGCTCGGCCAGTTCATGCTCGATGTGCACACTGGCAAAGGGCATGGATACACGGAGGTGAATCCGCCGATCTTGGTTCGTGACGATGTCATGTTTGGAACGGCGCAGCTACC
>DASSYU010000216.1:0-2037 GCA_035703125.1 Pseudolabrys sp.
CTCATGGCAACGACTTTCCGAACAGGCCCTGCGGCATGAACATCAGCACCAGCACCATCGGCAGGAACAGGATGAAATAGGCGAGGTCGGGAAACAGCGCGATACCAAAATTGTAGAGAAAGCCGACCACGAAGCTGCCGACGAAAGCGCCAAGCAACGAACCGGCGCCGCCGAGGATCACGACGATCAGGGCCAGCGGCAGCATGTCGATGTCAAGCCCCGGATAGGCGTTGAGGATCGGTCCGCCGAATGCGCCGGCAGCGCCCGCGAGCACCGCGCCAAGCAGGAACACGACTGTGAACAGCAGCGACACCGGGATGCCGACGCCACGCGCCATTTCCATGTCGTCGACTCCGGCGCGGATCATGGCGCCGAGCCGCGTGCGGTCCATCAGCAGATAAAGCGCGATCGCCGCGATCAGCGCGATCAACACCACCGCCAGCCGGTAAGTCGGGAACGCGTAGCCGGCGATCAGCAACGGCGGCCGCAGCGATGGCGGCGCCGGCACCGTCCAGGGGTCGCCGGTCCATACCAGCAGGCAGATATCGGCGATGATGAAAGAGATGCCGAGCGTCACAAGAACCTGGCCCTGCACATTGCCGGCGAGCGGTCGCAGGATGAAACGTTCAATAGCAATGCCGACGAGGCCGACGCCGGCGCCGGCGGCCAGCGCGGCGAGCCAGAAGTCGCCGCCGAAATAGACAACGGTAGCGCCGAAATAGGCCCCGAGCATGTAGAAAGCGCCATGGGCGAGATTGGGGATGCGCATCAGGCCGAAGGCCAGCGAAAAGCCCGACGACAGCAGGAACAGCAATGCGCCGAAAGAAATGCTGTTCAGAGTCTGGACAATCCAGAACTGCATCGGATCGTTGCTCGCGTGACGCCGGCCAAGACCGCGCGGCCGCGTGAAACAAGTTCACGCGGCCGGCATCATTTCAAATCGTTTATTCGAGGTTTCGCGCTGGCGGGGCGTCGCGCGAATAGACCGGCTGTTTCAGGAAATCTTCCTTTTTGTAGGTCCAAAACTGGCTGACGTTCGGATAAGTCTTGACCACCGCGTTGACGTACTTGTCTCCCTTCTTCTCGACACGGCGGATGTAGAAGTTGCCAACCACGTTGCCGAGATCGTCGAAGTGCATCGGTCCGCGCAGCGAGTTTTGCAGTTTCACGGCGCGAATTGCCTTCTGGAACTCGTCCTTGTCCTCGACCTTGCCGCCGACGGCCTTGGCGGCCGCTTCGATGACTTCGCCGAATAGATACGTGCAGGCCGCATAGACACCAGGATCGATCTTGTAGTCACGGCGCATCAGTTCGACGAACTTCTTGTTTTCGGCGTTGTCGAGTTCGGCCGAATAGAAGTTGCTGGTATATGCGCCGAGTGCGTCATCGCCCATCTGCTGGAGCAGGGACTCGTCGATCGGCGTGTAGGCGCCGATGACCTTCAGCTTGCCCTTCAGCCCGTATGCGGACAACTGACGGATGAGCTTCAATCCGTTCGACCCGGCATGCGCGGTGAACAGCGCATCGAGATCGGGCTTGAGCTGGGAGATGTAGGTGCCGTAGTCCGGCGCGTTGAGCGGCGTCCACAATTTCTGTACCACCTTGCCGCCGCCATCTTCGAACACGCGCTGGAAGCCGCCGACATTCTCGTGGCCATAGGCGAAATCGTCGGCGATGGTGGCCACGCGTTTGTACTTGAGATCCTTAATGGCGTAGTCGGCCATCACGTGAGCGCACTGCGCCGAGGTCGAACCCGGCCGCGAGAAATACGGATTGGGTTTGCGCTGCGTCAGATCTTCGGCGCCGGCAACGGCCAGCGTCGGCGTGCGCGACGAGCGGATGTAGTCGTCGATCGCCAGCGCCTCGAAAGCGGCGAGCGGCCCAAGCACGCATGATACGTTGAAGCGCTCCACCAGCTCCTGCATCTTGGTGCGGCAGACGGCGGGGTTGCCGGTGGTGTCGGCGGTCGTGAGTTCGACCGGCCGGTTGCCGAGCATGTTGTTGCGGTCTTTAAGGAATGTCAGCAGACCCTGTTCC
>DASSYU010000225.1:0-2061 GCA_035703125.1 Pseudolabrys sp.
CCGTGCGCCTGAAAATAGGTCTCGAGATTGCGGCGCCGGATATTGTCCGGACTCGGCGCGACGATCTTGAGGGGGCGGCATTCTGACAGGCGCACGGGCGCCAGCGGCTTAAAGCCGGCGCGCGGTCCCGAGATCAGCATCTCGCGGTCGCGCACCAGGATGCGAGACTTCAGCCCGATGGTGCCTTCAAAGGAGGGCACCACCGCGAAGTCAAGTTCGTCGGCGAGCACCATCTCGGTCAGCAGCGCGCTGTAGCCTTCGACGATGTGCAGGCGCACTTCGGGGCATTTCGGCACGAAATCGTCGAGCACCGGCGCGAGCACCGCACGGGTAAAAGTCGGCATCAGTCCGATGCGCAGTTCGCCGGTGACCTCCCCAGCCATCGAGCGGGCTTCCTCGGCGGCGTGCTCAAGCGCTCCCACCGCTTCCACGCAGCGCTTGTAGTAGCGTAGCCCGGCCGGCGTCGGCGTCACGCCGCCAGTTGAGCGCTCGAACAGCTTCGCCTTCAGGGCGCGTTCCACCGCCGCAACATGTTGCGAAATGCCGGACTGTGTTGCGTTTTCCCGCTGTGCCGCACGGGTAAAGGAGCCTTCCTCGCACACGGCGATAACGGCGCGGATTTGCCGCAGCGGGATATTTGCCATGACCCCCCCAAAAAAACAGGACATTAGAAAATCTGATGGCAGAAGGCAGAATATATTATTTAGCCTGCACAGCCAACCGGCATAGGATTTCCGCAATCAGGAACATGGCGCGAAAACGCGCCGGCTCGGGGAGGACGTCATGGGCACAGCGAACTTCGGCATTGCCGGATTGGATTGGCAGCAGCGGGTCAATTGGGACCGCATGCGCGAGTATCGCATCGAGCGCGCACGCGCGATGATGAAAAAACACGGCCTCGGCGCCATGCTGTGCATGTACGACGAGAACGTACGCTACATCACGGGCACGCTGACGCCCGGCTGGAATCGTCTCAAGCCCGGCCTGCGCTACGCGATGCTGTGCGGCGACGGTCGGCCGATCCTGTTTGAGCAGGGCGATCTCGGCTTCCAGATCGAGCGTCACTCGCCGTGGATTCCCAAAGAGAACGTGCGGCACTCCTTCGCCTGGATCAAGGGTGCGGCCGGTCCCGCCTCGACCCAGCAGGTGACCAAGTTCACCAAGGCAGTTTTGCAAGCGATGAAGGAAAACGGCGTCGCCGGCCAGAAGCTCGGTGTCGACTTCATCGACATCAACATGATCAACATCTTCAAGGAAAACAACATCAACTGGGTCGACGGGATGACCCCGATGATGGAGGCACGCGCCGTGAAGAGTCCCGACGAGCAGGAATGCTTCCGCATCGTCGGCGCCATCGGCGACGCCACGCATTGGGAGTGCATGAAGTTTTTGCGCCCCGGCATTACCGAGAACCAGGTGACGGCGCACCTGATGGAATATCTTTACAACATTCCCGGCATGGAGGACGTCGAGGACGTCATCGTCTCGTCCGGTCCGAACACCTGGCCGAACTGGCGTAATTTCTCCGACCGCATCATTCAGCCCGGCGACATCGTGTTCATGGATTTGGCCGCGCTGACGTGGAACGGCTACAAGTCCTGCTATTACCGCACCTATTGCGTCGGCAAGGAGCCGACGAAGGAACAGAAGGACACTTACGTCACGGCGCTCGAGTGGCTTTACGACTCGATCGGCGCGGTGAAGGTCGGTACTACCACGCGTGACATCGCACTGAAGTGGCCGTCGGCGATGGAAACCTGGGGCTACGAGGACGAAGATCAGGCCGCGGCCAATCTGTGGGGCCACGGTTTAGGGCTCGCGCAATATGATCCGCCGGTGATCTCACGCATCTGGTCGCTCGACCATCCGATCGACATCCAGGAAGGCATGACCTTCGCGCTTGAGACCCAGCACGGCAAACGCTACCGCTATGGCGTGCGCATCGAGGAAATGCTGATCGTGCACAAGAACGACATCGAGATCGTGTCGAACTTCCCTGTGAAGCAGATCACGGTCGTCGATCCGCTGCCCGGCTATGGGGATCATGTAAAGTGACGTCGG
>DASSYU010000261.1:0-13701 GCA_035703125.1 Pseudolabrys sp.
CTGCTCGCAGGCGGTGACGTCGATCCGGTGCTCCAGATAGTAGTGCGGGATCTCGCGCTTCGATCGCGCCATGGCGGCGGCTATGGCCACTCTCATCGCGTCGAGGTCCAGTCCGATTGCGCGCTTCTTCTCCACCGGTACAACCGGTGGGACGGCGGCACCCACGCCGAGCTCCTGCTCCACATCGGCATAGGTAATCGCACCGTCCGGGCCGCTGCCTTGGATCATCGAAAGGTCGATGCCGCGCTCTTGCGCAAGCCGCCGCGCGGCCGGAGATGCTTTTGCCGCGGCGACCGGTGGACGAGGCGGCACTGGGGGAGAAACGGGCGGAACGATGACGGTCGGAGGAACGACCGGCGCCACCGGCGGTGCCATGGGGGGAGACGGGGGCGCTGGGGCCGCGGCCTCAGTTCTGATCTGCGCCAGCGGCGTGCCGACGGGCACTTTGCTATTGAGGCCTATGAGAATCTTTTCGACCTGGCCCGCCTGAAACGTTTCGATCTCGATCGCGCCCTTCTGCGTTTCCACCACTGCCACAACATCGCCGCGCTTGACCCAATCGCCAGGCTTGATCAGCCATTCCACGAGCGTGCCCGCCTCCATGTCGGCGCCAAGCGAAGGCATGAGGAAATCGACCACGGTGCGGCCTCACGACCGAGCCAAAGCCGTCTTCGCGGCGGCAATGATCTTCGGCGCTTGCGGTATTGCGGCCACTTCGAGATGACGCGGATAAGGGATTGGTACTTCCTCGCTGCAAACGCGGCCGATCGGAGAATCGAGCGACCAGAATGCCTGTTCGACGATACGCGCGCAGACTTCGGCTGCGAGACTTCCGCTCCGCCAGCCTTCGTCGACAATGACCGCGCGTCGCGTTTTCGCGACCGAAACCATGATGGTGGCGTCATCGAGGGGCCGCAGGCTGCGCAGATCGATTACCTCGGCTTCGATGCCCTCAGCAGCGAGCGCTGTCGCCGCCTCGAGCGTTTTCCATAGGGAGCCGCCATAGGTGATGAGCGAAATGTCTCGCCCCGGACGGCGAACGACGGCTTTGTCGATATCAACTGGACCTGCATTCACCGCAAGTTTGCCGCCCATGTTGTACAGCATGACGTTTTCAAAAATCAGAACCGGGTCTGGATCCTGCAAGGCCGTCCAAAGCATGCCGCGGGCATCCTCCAAGGTTGCCGGCGCCAGCACTTTGATGCCGGGAATATGGGCGTACCAACCTTCGAGGCTATGCGAGTGCTGGGCCGCAAGTTGACGCCCAGCACCGGTCGCCATGCGAATCACTAGTGGGACCCCGAACTGGTTTCCCGACATGTGGCGGGCCGTTGCCGCCGTGTTGAGAATTTGGTCGAGCGCAAGCAGGCTGAAGTTCACGGTCATCAGTTCCACAATCGGGCGCATACCTGCCATCGCTGCCCCAATGCCGGCGCCGGTAAATCCGGACTCGGAAAGAGGCGTATCACGAATACGGTCGGGACCGAATTCGGCGAGCAGCCCGTGACTGACCGCGTAACAGCCGCCATATCGCCCGACATCCTCACCCATTAAAAAAACGCGCTTATCACGCTTCATCGAGTCACGAAGGGCCTCTCGCACCGCTTCGCGGTAGGTCGTCTCTTTAGTTTCGGAGCGGACGGTTTCTTGCTGCATGATTGTCACCGACCAGTGGGCACGGCACGATCCGCGTATGTGAAGCGAGTGAGTTGCTCAACAGACTCCCATGTCCCTGCTTCGGCAAAGTCGACTGCCTGGGCGATTTCAGCGTCGATTTCGGCTTCGATGCGGGACACTTCGTCCTGATGAACCATGTGATTCGTCTGCAACCATCTCTGGAATCGCGCGATCGGTTCTTTATTGCGCCAGGCTTCAACTTCACTCTTGTCGCGATAAAGCTGGGGATCGAACATCGAGTGTGCCCGCAGCCGGTATGTTCGGCATTCCAGAAAATACGGTTTATGGCTCTCGCGCACTGCGTGAACTGCTCGCCGCGCAGCGGCCTCAACGGCAACAACATCCATTCCGTCGACCGCCTCTGAGGCAATCCGGTAGCAGGCTGCTTTGCGCTGAATATCCATCTCGGATTCCGAGATCGCCAGAGCAGTTCCCATGGCATAAAGATTGTTCTCGCAGACGAACAGCACTGGCAGCCCCCACAAAGCCGCCAGATTCAGACTCTCGTGAAATTCACCCTCGGCAACGGCGCCTTCGCCAAAGAAGCAGGCAATGACGAGGTTGTTGTCCTGCATGTGGTCGGCAAGCGCGAGACCCACGGCCAAGGGCAGCCCGCCACCAACGATAGCGTTGCCGCCATGGAAATTGGTGGCGCGGTCAAACAAATGCATTGAGCCGCCGCGTCCTCGGCTGCATCCTTCCTGCTTGCCGTACATTTCGGCCATGACCGTGGTCATCGGGACACCGCGGACAAGCGCATGCGCGTGTTCGCGGTAGGTTGCGACAATACGGTCGCCCTTTTCCAGGACCGGGATGACACCGACAGCGATCGCTTCCTCGCCATCATAGACATGCAGGAAGCCGCGGATCTTTTCTTGCGTGTAAAGCTCGACGCACTTGCCTTCGAAGCGACGGATGCGAACCATCTGCTTCAAGAGATCCAGCATATGCTCGCGCGATAGATGCGGCTTGTCGCCTGGCGCAGTCATCGCTCCTCGCTTTCCAGAGTGGAAATATCGCCTTCAGGAAGGCCGAGCTCGCGGGCCTTGAGCAGGCGGCGCATGATCTTGCCGCTGCGCGTTTTCGGCAAGTTCTGTCGGAACGCGATGTCTTTTGGCGCCACTGCCGGTCCAAGACGTTGACGTGCATGGCCGAGCAATTCCTTGCGCAACGCTTCGCTCGGCTCGAATCCGTCCTTCAGGGCCACGTAAGCCTTCACCACCTCGCCTGCAGTTGGCTCAGGAATTCCAATCACCCCCACCTCAGCCACGGCCTTGTGCTCCATCAGCGCACTTTCAACCTCGAACGGACCAATGAGGTGGCCGGCGCTCTTGATGACGTCGTCACTGCGGCCGACGAACCAATAATAGCCATCGTCGTCGCGCATCGCGAGATCGCCAGTCAGGTACCAGCCGCCCACGAAGCACTTCTTGTAACGGGCCTCCTCATTGAGATAGCCGCGCATCATCGAGGGCCAACCTGGACGCAGGGCAAGTTCTCCCATGGTCATCGGCTTGGTGACCTCGCCAACGCTGCCGTCTTCAAGACGTCTGACGATGCCCGCCTCGATGCCCGGCAAAGGGCGGCCCATCGATCCTGGCTTGACGTCCATCGAGAGAAAATTCGTAATCATGATGCCGCCGGTCTCGGTCTGCCACCAATTGTCGTGGAAGGGTTTGCCGAAAGCTTGAACGCCCCAAACCACGGCTTCCGGATTGAGGGGCTCACCGACGCTTGCCATCAAGCGCAGTTTTGACAGGTCAAACCGCTTGGCGAAATCTGCGCCGGCTTTCATCAGCATTCGAATGGCGGTCGGCGCTGTGTACCACACCGTGACTTTTTGATCCTGCAGGATGCGATACCAGCGTTCGGCGTCGAACTCTGCCTGGTCGATGATCATTGTGATGCCGTTGGTCAACGGCGAAATGATTCCGTAGGACGTGCCGGTGATCCAGCCCGGATCGGCGGTGCACCAGAATATGTCACCGGGATGGAAGTCGAGCGCGAGCTTGCCGGTGATGTTATGGGCAACAACGGCCTCATGCACGTGTACGGCGCCCTTGGGCTTTCCGGTCGTGCCGCTGGTGAAGTGGAGGAGCGCCATATCTTCGGGCATTGTCCGCACAGTTTCGAAAGAATCGGACGCTTGCGCCAATGCTGCAGCAAGGTCGATTGTGTCTGGCGGAGGATTGGCTGAGCATTCTGTCAGGAATACATGCTGCAGGCAGGCGAGTTCCTTGCGCCAGGGCTCGATCTTGCGGCGATAGAAAGCTTCGGTGACTATGATCGCCTTGGCCTCGCCGATCGTCATGCGGGCCTTGATTGGTTCTGGCCCAAACGCCGAAAACAGCGGCGAAAACACGCCGCCATTTTTCAGCGTGCCGAGTGCACCGATGTACAGCTCAGGCACGCGACCAAGCAGTGAATAGACCCGGTCGCCTTTTTTTATGCCGCGTTGTGCGAGCACATTGGCAAAACGATTTGCGGCAGCGGCGAGCGCTGCATAAGTGAAATCGCGAATGGTATCATCGCGCCCGATCCAGCGCAGCGCGAGCTTGTTGCCGCGGCCGGCTTTGACATGCCGGTCAACCGACTCGTAAGCGATGTTGAGACCACCACCGGGGAGGCCGTCGAGCAGCGCTCGTGCCTCGGCCCACGAGAACGTGCGAGCATATTCGTCATAGTCGCGCAGATTGGCGCCGACGCAGCCTTCAGGACTCTTTCGGATACGCTCCAATTCCATGACCAGCCCCGGCTAATAGGCGAGCAGGATAGATGTCATCGTGCCCAAATCGCTTTGACGTGAGTCAACTCGGCAGTGGTCATCCCGTGCTTCTGCCTGATCTGGGTCAAACAAGGAATCCAAGGAGCTAGGCTATAGTGCTCGCATGCATAAACACATTTTAATGCCCACAGATGGCTCGGAGCTGTCGCAGAAGGCGATCGAGTATGGGCTGGCATTGGCAAAATCGGTCAATGCCAAGGTTACGGTCGTGACCGTGTCGGCCCCTTTTTACACTTGGGGAATTGAGCCACCTTTGACGACGGAATTTCTTGAGGAATATGAAAAACAGACGAAGCGGCAATCCGAGAGATATCTCGAGTCAGCAAAGGAGTTGGCGGTCGCTGCGGGCGTAGCCTGCGCGGTAGCGCATGTTGAGCACGACCAGCCATACCGAGCCATTATTGATACGGCGGTGGGAAAGTCGTGTGATTTGATCGTGATGGCTTCGCATGGCCGGCGCGGAGTTTCCGCGATCGTGCTTGGCAGTGAGACTGTCAAAGTTCTGACCCACAGCACAATTCCGGTACTGGTATTTCGCGCCGCCCGGCACAATCCGCTAAACGTCTCGTCCTAGACGGCGCGGGTCGATAAACCAATTGCCCTGACTTTGGCACTTAGGCTTTCGGGTCGATCGTTAAGCGGCCTGGACTGGCCGTGGTTACGATTGTACCAAACTTGCGGCTTTCAGTGTCGAGGGTGTCTCTTATCCATTCGACATCGGTAGCGGATGCCTGCACGAGCCGCATTTGTTTGATGGATAAGGGGACGATTTCGATTCCGCTGACGGTTCCGTCAGCGGCGTCGACGTCAATGAAATACATCAGTGCGAGGTCATCGCGGTAATTCTCATAGCCGCGGATCCCTTCATAGTCGTTCAGGAAGTCACCGCAACCGTAGAGGATCAGGCGGTCGCGGTAGACCTCCAACGCCTTCGCATGATGGGAGGAATGACCGTGAATGACGGACACGCCAGCGGCATCGATAAGGGCATGCGCGAAACGTCTCTGAGCGTCAGACACTTCGTAGCCCCAATTCGGGCCCCAATGGATTGAAAGAACAATAACGTCGCGAGGCTGTCGCTCGGCGATGATCCGATTGGTCGTGCGCTCGATTGTCGCTTCAGACAGATCAAGAAGAAGGTTTACGCCCGGTGTGTCGAAGGCGGCTCCCCAGTTGCGGGGAGTGCCGCTGCTGGTCGCAGCAAAAGAGTACACCAGCACGCGGCCCTTGCCGGGAATCGGCAGGACCGCGGGCGCACTGGCCTCCTCACATGTACGGCCCGCTCCGACGCATTTGATTCCAAGACGCTTTAAGGTCGTCAGCGTGTCGAGCAGCCCGGCCTGTCCCCAATCGAGGATGTGATTGTTGGCGAGAACGCAACAGTCAATTTGCGCAACTAAAAGTGTATCGGCATTCTCAGGACTAATGCGGTAGTTGATACCCTTCGGGTCATATTTTTCGCTGCGCGTAATGCTTGTCTCGAGATTAATGATGCGAGCGTCGGGACGGACCCGTTTCAGTTCGTCCAGCGCGGCACCCCAGATGTAAGCCGGCGCTACAGGGCGGTTTACCGGGCCATTGATGGCCTCCGCCAACTGCACATACTCTAGCGCTGATTGGACGTAGTTTTCATGAAGTACCGGATTGCAGGGCGCGGGCAATATTTGATCTATGCCTCGTCCAAGCATCACATCCCCGCAAAGGAAAAGTTTTATTGTGGGCTGCATCGTCAACGCTGAAAGCCATCAACTATCCGACGTTGGTTAGTCGCCTCCATTCTCGGGAAATTTCGGCAGGACATCGTCGAGGATAATTCCAATCGCGCCCTTGATCGGGGCGGTATAGTCGTGAGGTCCCAGCGCCGCCGCGGCTTTGGTCAAAACCGCACGAGCCTCGCTGTTCGAGAACACGCCTTTTTCGACAAGCGTGCGCAATAACGATTGCGCTGGTTGCGTTTCCAATTTCGAGTTCGCGACCCTTGCCATACATGTGAATCTCCGTACCGGCCAAAAACGAAAGTTGCCGAACGACGCTTACCTTTCGTAGACAGCAACCAGATTTGCTTCGGCGATCATGTGCCTGCGAGCCTCGCGCTCGACATCAAGGCATGTCGTATTTTTTCGCAGAGCCAGATGCTCGACAGAAAGTGCAAGCAGCCGGAAATGATATTGGTGTAGACCATGCTCGTGGGGCGGACACGGGCCGCCGTAGCCCAATTTCTTGAAATCATTGACGGCCTGCTTAAAATGTTTCGGATGGCGGGATGCTCCTTCCACCAGGGACCGTTCCTGTGCGGGCATGTCGTAAACCGCCCAATGATGCCAGGTTCCACCCGGTGCATCGGGGTCGTCGCAGAGAAGCACGAAACTGCGGGTCTCAGGTGGTGGATCTGTCCATCTGAGGGGCGGGGAAATATCTTTGCCATCACAAGTGTACTGGGCCGGTATTGGCGAGCGATCGGAAAAGGCAGTTGATTGGATTTCCATGGCGCACTCCCGACTGGGTGAGCGCAGACTGACTCCGGAGGCGGTCGTGCGGGTTGATACGGGTCAAAAACATCCGCCTTACAGCTGATTGTGAGCGGTGCGGAAAATGATCTGCCGCAAAGTAGCCTCTGCCAATTGAAGCTAAGTAATTAAAAATGCGGCCACTTTTGCACCCAAGCCTCGTGAACGGGCGAACCGGTGATCCGGCCCTGTACATCGAAACACTGTTCGAAAGGCGCGCCGTGCTTTTCGACTTGGGCGACCTTGCAAACCTGCCGGCTCGTAAGCTTCAGCGGGTGGAGCATGTTTTCGTATCGCACACGCACATCGATCACTTCATCGGATTTGATCGCTTGTTGAGAGTGTTCGTTGGGCGAGAAAAGATGCTCAAACTCTACGGACCGAGTGGCTTTATTCGACAAGTCCACCACAAGCTGCAGGCGTATCGTTGGAATCTCGTGCATCGGTATCTCTGTGACTTGGTGCTCGACGTCACGGAGGTGTCGGATACCCTCGACGCTCGGAAAGCCCAGTTTCGCTTGAAAAAGGCTTTCGTCCTTGAAGACCTTGGCTCCGCGCGAATCGTCGGCGGAGTCCTTTGTCACGATCCAACCTTTCGTGTCGTGACCGCGGTGCTTGAACACCGCACGCCGTGCTTGGCCTTCGCCATTGAAGAGTCCGCACACATCAATGTTTGGAAGAATCGCCTTCAAGAGCTGGGGCTCCCAGTTGGGCCGTGGCTCCGAAAGTTGAAACGCGCCGTGCTGGAGAACAGATCGGACCACGAACTGATCGAGGCCGGTTTACCTCCGTCCGCTCGCGAAATGCCCCTCGGCGTTTTGCGCAAGGCGGTCACCGTGATACCCGGACAGAAAGTTGCTTATATAACCGACGCTGCCGACACACCGGCAAACCGCTATGCAATTATTGCGTTGGCGCACAATGCGGACATTCTCTTTATCGAAGCCGCCTTTGCCGGGGCAGATGCACAGCTTGCCGCCGAACGTGCACATCTAACAACAGATGCGGCCGGAAGCCTGGCGCGCACCGCCGGAGTGCGTCGCGTCGAACCGTTCCACTTTTCGCCCCGTTACAGCGGACAGCAAGATCGCATGGTGAATGAGGTTTTAGCCGCATTTGCGGGCGGGAGGGAATTTGAGGCGGAACGTCCATGAAGGATTGGAATCTGGTCATCACGATTTTCCAGGACGGCTTCCGACGCGCGATGCGGGCATTGCGTGTCCTTGGACCGATTGAACGGACCATGTACCACAATGTCCTGACGATGAAGGTTGACGACCCCATGGAGGCGCTCGGGGCAATCGAATTGAAGACACAAGAAAGTACCGCGCTATATGACGCAATCTCCAGAGTTTCACCGGCCAGCCACAACTTTGAGTTCAAATCGGCAGACGAACTTTTGGTAAAGGCAAAAAACCTTTTAGTTGAGTGGTCTCCACAATTGGCCGGGCGATCTTTTCATGTGCGACTGCATCGTCGCGGGCCAAAATACGATCTGGGCTCTCAACAGACTGAGCATTTATTGAACGACATTATTCTTGATGCGACTACGAAACTGGGAGACCCAGGCAAATTGTCCTTCACCGATCCTAATGCTGTGATTGCGATCGACACCGTTGATGAGCGGGCCGGAGCGGCGCTGTGGACGCGAGATGACCTCGCCCGGCATCGCTTGCTGAGACCTGATTAGCGTCTGCAACTAAATCCGTCTTTTCAGGTACAAATCATCAATTTTCTTGGCAAAAAGAGGAGCAATCAATTCGCGCTTTATCTTGAGGGTTGGCGTCAGCAGGCCAGATTCGATTGTCCATGGCTGCAATGTCAGATGAACAGCGCGGATTTGCGCATAACGCGGCATCCCCGCCAGAATCGGCGTGATCTTGGCGAGCAGTTCGGCCTTGCTGGCCTCATGATTGGGTTGACCCGGATCCAGGCCTCGCTCGGCTGCAAAGACTTTCCAGGCTTTGGCATTCAGCACGATGACTGCCGTGAGAAAAGGTCGGCGATCGCCAACGACCATGGCCTGTTCGAAGAGCGGATCGCGGGTCAGCTGACTCTCAACGACTGTGGGGTTGATTTTCTCGCCAATCGACAAAACAAGCAGCTCTGTAAGGCGACCGCGAATGACAATGCGGCCGCCCTCTTGAACTTCGGCAATGTCGCCCGTCGATAGCCAGCCCGAAGGATCGAGTGTTCGCTGCGTCCGTTCCTGATCCTTCCAGTATCCCATCATGATCGATGGCGATCGGACCAGGAGTTCGTTTTGCGGGCTGAGCTTTACTTCGATGCTTTTAAGAGGACGGCCGACGGAGCCGGGCAAGTTGTCATCGAGACGGTTCGCCGCAACGACAGGTGCAGCCTCGGTGAGTCCGTAGCCTTCCACGACCGGCACGCCCAGCCCGATCAACATGCGCGCGACGGCCTGGTCCAAGGGCGCTCCGCCACTTACTGCGGCCCGCAGCCGTCCACCAAAGGCAGCGAGCACTGGCCCTGCCACCAGCCGCTCCAACAGGAGCCAGGCCGATCGCACGGCCAGTCCTGCGCGGTGGCCCTGTTGCATGGCTATAAAACGCCGCCAACCGACAACACTGGTAAAGTGCAACAATTTCCCCTTTATGACGTTGTCCGCAACTTTGGCGCGGATCGAAAGGCACACACGCTCGAAAAGAAGCGGTACGCCAAGTATCGCAGTGGGTCGGATCGCAATGAGGTCGTCGGGCAAATCCTTCGGAGATCGCCCATAGGCAACCGTTGAGCCGCCCATCATGGGAAGGTAATGGCCGACCGTCCGTTCGAAAGCATGCGCCAGCGGGAGAATCGACAAGAACACATCCCTTCGGAGTGGCGGAATAAGTGCACCCGACGCCTCTGCGTTCCACAGCAAAGCAAAATGCGAAAGCATCACTCCCTTAGGACGACCCGTAGTTCCGGAAGTGTAGATCAGCGTTGCAAGATCGCCCGGCTTGACGGGATGCGCTGCAGGTGGCTCTGCGGTATTGGCCAGAACTTCGGGGAGTCCCCGGACAATTGGGTCACCGGCGCGAGAGGGCCATCTGTGCTCAAGTTCGTCAATCCATACGGTCTCTAACGACGGAAATTCAGAACGCTGTGCGGACAACGATGTCCATCGGGCCTCACTGTCCAGCAAAACGAGACGGGCATCGGAATGGCCGAGCAGATAGGCGTTGCTGGTAACAGTGTCGTGGGGGTAAAGGCCGACGACGACCGACCCCGAGGCATGCGCTGCCATATCGAGGCAAATCCAGTTGACTCCATTTGGCAGCAATATCGCTACGCGGTCGCCGGGTCTTAAATTCGCCAGAGCGAGCGCAGTCCGAAACCGGTCGACGCGTTCTGAAATGTTGCGCCAACTGTAGTCGCGCCAAGTTCGTTTCGTGTGATCATAGTCGCTGTAGGCAACGGCATCCGGACTGCGTCTAACGCGCTCGCAAAAAAGTCCCCACAGTGTGACTGCCTGGGAGGCAGCGATGATATCGTCGCCATTGACAGCTTGGTGATCTCGCTTGCCTGCCGCGTGCTCCATCGCAATGACCAGCTTTAGCGGTTCCGCGTCTGTCGGTATCGTTTTCTAATGTTTTCTGGCAGCGAACGAGTTGATCAGCGTCAAATACCTGGCGTGGCGGAAAACCTATTCTTTTTGAATGCAGCAAGTCCTTGATCGACCGGACCGGCCGCCAGGGAAAGCCGAAGGTGAAATCCGCCAGCGCCAGCTGATCGCGGTGGTTACGGATCTTGTTCGAGAACTGCATCCACAGCGTATCCGGTTCATCGACATCACGCCGGCCAGCCGAATCGAACGCGATCTCGGAATCGATAGCCTGGGCCGGACGGAATTGATCCTGCGGATCGAACGCGCATTCCGCGTGCGGCTTCCCGCTCAAACGATCGGTGAATCCGAAACCGTTCTGGATCTGGTTCGCGCGCTGGAACAGGCTCGTCCGGCGACCGTCGGCGGCATTGCGAAATTGCCGCTTGCTGCGACCCTGCCGTCTGTGCCGGCGGCAAGCGACGCGCGCACTCTCATTGAGGTTCTGGAGTGGCATGCCGCGCGACACCCTGACAGGCCGCACCTGACTGTATTGCAGGATGAGGCAACCGCACTTGGGAGTCTTACCTATGCTGCGCTTGCTGAAAAAGCGCGCGCCCTGGCGTGCGGGTTAGTGGCGCGCGACGTAGCGCCGGGTGACCGCGTTGCGTTGATGCTGCCGACGAGCATCGAATTTTTCACCACCTTTTTCGGCATACTCTATGCAGGCGCCATTCCGGTGCCGATCTACCCGCCAATGCGCATCTCACAGCTTGAGGATCACTTGCGCCGGCAGGTTGGCATCCTGCGCAATGCCGGTGCTTGCCTTCTCGTCACGATGCCGGAGGGTCAGCGGCTGGCCGGTTTGCTTCGGGCGCAAGTGGAATCATTGAACCTTGTCGAGAGTGCAGCAGATCTTGAGGCATCCGCACCACTCATCGAACTGCCTCGGCCCGGCGATGCAACGACCACCGCACTTATCCAATACACGTCCGGCAGTACCGGTGATCCCAAGGGCGTCGTTCTCACCCATGCAAATTTGCTCGCCAATATCCGGGCGATGGGACAGGCAATGGACGCCAGCTCAAGCGACGTATTCGTCAGTTGGCTGCCACTTTATCACGACATGGGCCTGATAGGCGCATGGCTCGGCTGTCTGCATTTCGCTGCGCCATTATATGTGATGTCGCCATTGAGCTTTTTGATCCGACCAGAAAGTTGGCTTCGGGCGATGCATCGCTTCCGTGCAACTTTTTCCGCATCACCCAATTTTGGTTTTGAGTTGTGTATCAACAAGATTGCACAAGAAGACCTTGAGGGATTGGATCTCAGCTCGCTGCGCATGATTGCAAATGGCGCCGAGCCGGTCAGTGCCCACACCGTACGACGTTTTATCGAACGATTTGGCTGTTACGGTTTTCCTGCAAGCGCGATGGGGCCGGTCTACGGTTTGGCGGAATGTGCCGTGGGGTTGGCCTTTCCGCCGCCGGGACGTTCGCCGCTCATTGACCGCGTGAACTATGACCAGCTCAGCCGCAACGGGATTGCCGAACCGGCAAAGCCGGACGACCCCAGGCCATTTGAAATTGTCGCTTCCGGTCAGCCGCTGCCCGGGCATGAGATTCGCATTGTCGATGAGGCGGGCCATGAATGCGGCGATCGTCATGAGGGGAGGCTCGAATTTCGAGGCCCATCAACGACCAGCGGCTATTTCCAAAACGAGACCAAAACTCGCGAGCTTTTCAGGAATGGCTGGCTCGACAGCGGTGACCGCGCCTATGTAGCAGGAGGCGATGTCTACATCACCGGTCGTGTCAAGGACATCATCATTCGCGCGGGGCGGCATCTCTATCCGCAAGAAATCGAAGAGGCGGTGGCGGAAATTCCAGGAATTCGCAAGGGAGGTGTGGCCGTATTCAGTGTGGGTGATCCGCGCTCCGGCACCGAGCGCGTGATCGTGCTCGCCGAGACGCGCGAGGTTGAGGAAACTGCGCGCGCGGCGTTGCAAACCCGCGCTCACGAGGTGACAACAGATGTTGCTGGTACGCCACCCGATGAAGTCGTCCTTGCGCCGCCCCGCACTGTGCCAAAAACATCGAGCGGCAAGATTCGCCGAAGCGCTGCCAAGGAGCTTTATGAGAGCGGCCATATCGGCCCATCACGGCGCGCACTCTGGCTTCAGGTTCTGCGTCTCTCGCTGGCCGGAGTTGCTCCGCAGCTCAAACGAATAATCACCCGGTCCGGTGACATCATTTACGCCGCCTGGTGGTGGGTGGCCGTCGGGACGTGCTTCTTTTTTGCTTGGCTAGCCGTGATGTTAGTTCCCAGCCTCTCCTGGCGATGGACGATTGTACGAACCATAGCGCGAGCAGGACTCACCATGATCGGTGTCCCGGTGTCGGGTACGGGTCTCGAGCGAATCCCTGCGGGCAATGTGATGCTGGTCTTCAACCATTCCAGTTACGCAGACTTGATAGTGCTTGCAGCGGTCTTACCGGGCAACCCGCTGTACGTTGCGAAGAGAGAATTGGCCGCTCAGGTTTTTGCCGGGCCTTTTCTGCGCCGGTTGGGTGTCTTGTTCGTTGAGCGGTATGACATGAGCGGCAGGCTTGCCGATACCGAAGCGGTGGTTGCGGGCGCGCGCGAGGGACGCAACGTCATCTTTTTCCCGGAAGGCACATTTACGCGCAGGCCCGGTCTTTCCGCCTTTTATCTCGGAGCTTTCAAGGTTGCGGCCGAGGCCGGTCTTTCGATTCTACCCGGCATCATCTCCGGTACCCGCACAATCCTACGCAGTAATCAGTGGTTTCCGCGCTGGAGTGCGGTAAGCGTGCAGATCGAAGAGGCAGTCAGGCCGTTCGGCACGGATTTCCAGTCGCTACTCAAATTGAGGGATCGTGTGCGCAATGTCATCCTCGCGCATTGTGGCGAGCCGGATATTGCTGAATTGGTAAAACCCGACGTATAGCGTCAACCGGGTTCAACTTTGGTGCAGGTCAACTCACGGAATGCTCGCGTACGAGCATGCCGGTAGTGAATGTGCCAGCCAAGATGCAGCGGATGCCAAGCGATTCAAACTGCTTGCGTGTTGCGGCGGCGGAGCCATCGACGTCAATGCTGCGGCAGGCGTCCTCGAACACAACGGTCTCGAAGCCTTCGCGCCGCGCATCCTCGGCCGAATAGCG
>DASSYU010000275.1:0-7193 GCA_035703125.1 Pseudolabrys sp.
TGGTGGTGACAGGACAATGGTGATCGTATAGCGTGCACGCCATCCGTACGAGAGGAACTGGCGTCAAGACCGGCGCCATCTGCGGTCCAAGTCTTGGGAGAGAAGCAAGTCCTAGGCGCGTCAAACGCAGCCGCTCCGTCAGCGTTCAACGACCGGGGAAAGAACTAAGACAATTTCACAAGCAGGGCTCCGAGCCCTGCTTTTTTTTCGACCACCTACACCCATCAGCGACGCGGCGGACCTGAAATCGTCATCAGGAAGTCGTACGGAATAAGATTGCGCGAATAAAGCATATACAAGATTCCGAAGATTACCGTCGCGACCACGGTCGTCCAACCGAGCTTTTGCCAGACGCGATGCGTCGCCGGTGCGCCAGGGTCGGTACCGGGAATGACATCTCCGCTTTCCTCCTGGTTGCGCACGCCCCAGGGCAAAATGGCGAACAGCGTTACCCACCAGATCAGAAAATAGATGGCAATGAGCGTGCTTGTGCTCATTGGTCTTATGCCTGCTCGAGTTCGACCAGCGTGCCGCAAAAATCTTTCGGATGAAGAAACAGAACCGGCTTGCCATGCGCGCCGATTTTCGGCTCCCCATCACCAAGCACGCGCGCGCCTTGCGCCTTGAGTGTGTCACGGGCGACGCGAATGTCTGAAACCTCATAGCAGACGTGGTGGATACCCCCATCAGGATTACGCTCGAGAAATTTTGCGATCGGAGAATCGTTGCCGAGCGGCTCAAGCAACTCGATTTTAGTGTTCGGCAAGGTGATAAAGACCGTCGTAACACCGTGATCGGGTTGCGGCACCTGCGCAGAAACTTCGGCGCCGAGCGTGTCGCGATAAACCTTCGATGCCTTCGCAATGTCGCGGACGGCAATTGCAACATGGTTGAGACGGCCGATCATTATTCTCCTCGCACTCTTTTCTCCATCATACTGTCAAGACGTGAACGTGGCACATGGGCTTCTTGCCCCAGCGTTGGGTAATGGCAGCCCTGACCGCCCGGCGCACTGCCTCGGCCACAGCGTCGGGGTCGCGTCGCCGTCCACGCGGCAAAGACTCGATGGTTTCCAGCACGGCATCGTGGACAGCCTCGTGTAAAAGGCCGCCATCACGATCGCGCTCCGGAATACCAATAAGATCGAGCGAGGGATCCTCGACCAACTCGCCTTTGTCCGTGATGGCAATCGCCACCGAAACCGCCCCTGCAAAGCTCAGCCGCCTGCGGTCAGCGACGGTACGGGCATCGGCCTCGACCAGCAGCGTGCCGTCCTTGTAGATGCGCCCTGCGGGCACCTCGTCCACGATCCGGACCTGCGGCGAAAGCTGCACCAGATCGCCGTTGCGGCATTCCACAACATCGCGCACGCCGCAGCGGCGGGCCAGCGCCGCATGTTCGTGCAAATGCAACGCTTCGCCATGCACCGGGATAAGCGCCTTTGGCTTGACCCACCCAATCAGCTCCTCCAGCTCGGCACGGCGCGGGTGCCCCGAAACGTGCACAAGGTGGGTGCGGTCGGTGATGACCTCGATGCCTTGCTCGATGAGAAGGTTGATAACCCGGTTCACTGCTTTCTCGTTGCCGGGAATGGTGCGGGCGGAATAGATCACCCGGTCGCCGACCGAGAACGTCACCTCGGGGTGCTGATCCTCGGCGATACGTGAGAGCGCGGCGCGCGGCTCGCCCTGGCTGCCGGTGCAGAGCGCCACGACCTTGTTCGGCGACAAATAGCCGTAGGCGTCCATCGGCCGGAAATCCTGCACGCCGTCGAGATAGCCGGTCTCGCGCGCGATTTGCACCACGCGCTCCATGGCGCGGCCAATCACTACAACCTCGCGATCCGCCGCTCTCGCCGCGTCTGCCACCGCGCGCAGGCGAGCGACGTTTGAGGCAAAGGTCGTCACCGCAACGCGTCCTCGCGCCGTCCTCACGAGCTCGGCAATTGTTTTGGCGACGTCAGCCTCCGATGGCGAACGCCCTTCACGCACGGCATTGGTTGAATCTCCGACCAGAGCCAGGCACCCCTCCTCGCCCAGCGCCCGAAGCTTCTTCTCGTCGGTCGGGTCACGCAGGATGGGTGTCGGATCGATCTTCCAGTCACCGGTGTGCAATATAGTGCCGCCGGAAGTACGAATGATCAGCGCGTTCGATTCCGGGATGGAATGCGCCATTGTCACCAGCTCTACATTGAATGGGCCAACATCGAAGCGGCTGCCCAGAGCAACAACTTTCACGGGGATTTTCGGCGCCCCTGACTCGCCAGCACACTTCGCCTCGAGCAAGGCCGCCGTGAAGGGCGTGGCGTAGATCGGAATTTTCAACCGCGGCCACAGGTCGATCAGTGCACCGAAGTGGTCCTCGTGCGCATGCGTGAGCACCAAGCCGGCGACGCTCTTTCGCTCTTCGACCAGGTATCTGACATCGGGGAGAATCAGATCGACGCCCGGGAGATGCTCCTCGGAGGCAAACGACACACCGAGATCGACGGCCAGCCACGTCCGCCGGCGCTCGTCACCGATCCCGTAAATCGACAGGTTCATGCCGATCTCGCCGACACCGCCAAGCGGCGCAAATACCAGTTCCCGTGGCCCGGGTATATTCAACGCCCGCCGAACCCGAAGACTTCGCCGGCGGTGACCGGGGTCACCCTGCCCGCCTGGTCAAGCAGCAGGCGTCCAGCATCATCGAGACCCTGGAAACGGCCGGAAAGCTCCCGCTCGGGCAATCGCACACGCAAGGTCTCGCCGAGACCGGCCGCCCGCTTGAGCCAGTCCGCCCGCGTAGCCGAAAAGCCAAGACCGCTCCTCCATTGTGCCAGACGTCTCTGCATGGCGCGTGCGAGGTCCTGGAGCAAAGCGTCGAGCACAACCAGCGCGCCCAACCCGGCAAGGTCGGCCGCGGGATAGTCGGTGTTGTCAGGATGAGCGGCACAATTCACGCCAATGCCGATCGCGACGACAAATGCCGGCTCGCCTTCGCCCTCGATCAAAATGCCAGCGACCTTGGCCTTCTCGACGAGCAGATCGTTTGGCCACTTCACTTTCAGGTTGGGTCCGAGTTGCGGCGCGCAGCCGGCAATTGCATCATGGGCTGCAAGCGCCGCCACAAACGAGAGCTGTGGCGCCAGCGCCGGCGGCGAAGGCTCGCTCAGCAACAGCGTCGCGTAAAGATTGCCGGCCGGTGACACCCAATGACTGCCGCGCCGCCCGCGGCCTGCGCTCTGTGTTCGCGCTGAAATCCACAACGGACCGCGCTCGCCGGCGCGCGCCAGCGCCAGCGCCTCGGCGTTTGTGGAGCCGAGCGTCTCGTAGGTCATGTGCCGGACCCCCGCTAGGTCCGTGGCTTCGCGGTTCATTCAAAACAGCGATTTTGCCGCCGCAGTCGCTGCGCTCACGAGCGGCGCCGGATAGACAAAGAACAGAATGTTGACGAGACCCGAGACGCCGAGAACCAGGCGAAGCAACGCCGGCATGCGCTGGAATCCGCGCGCCGGCTCGTCGAAATACATGATCTTGACGATCGCCAGATAGTAGTAAGCGCCCACCACACTTGTGACCACGCCGATGACCGCGAGCGTAAACAATCCGGCCTTGATGGCGGCAAGGAAAACATAAAACTTCGCAAAGAAGCCGGCGAGCGGCGGTATTCCCGCCAATGAAAACAGGAGCACGCCGAGGAAAAACGCCATCGTCGGATGCGTGCGCGCGAGCCCCGACAGGTCGCTGATGTTCTCGACCAGTTTCCCGTCCCGCCGCATGCTCAAGATCACCGCAAAAGTGCCGAGCGTCATCGCGACATAGATGCTCATATAGACGAGAACGCCCTGCACCCCTTCGGCGGTGCCGGCCGCAAGGCCCACGAGCGCGTAACCCATGTGACCGATCGAGGAATAGGCCATCAGCCGCTTGATGTTGCGTTGACCGATTGCGGCAAAGCTCCCAAGGGCCATGGAAGCGATCGAGACAAATACGACGATCTGCTGCCACTCATGCGTGATGCCGGGAAAAGCCGTCACGGTCGCACGTGCGAAAATCGCAATGCCGGCAACCTTCGGCGCGGCAGCGAAGAAGGCGGTGACCGGCGTCGGCGCGCCCTCGTAGACATCGGGCGTCCACATGTGGAACGGAACCGCCGAAATCTTGAAGCAAAAGCCGACGAACAGGAAAACCAAGCCGAAAATCAACCCGACACCGGCGCCCGACTGTGTCGCCTTCGCGATCCCGGTGAAACTGATCGTTCCCGTGAAGCCGTAGATCAACGATGCACCGTAGAGCAGCATCCCCGACGACAGCGCGCCGAGTACAAAGTATTTCAACCCTGCTTCGGTCGACCGAACATTCTCACGGTCGGAGGCCGCGATCACATAAAGCGGCAGGCTCATCAGCTCGAGCCCGAGATAAAGTGCGATCAGGTCGGAGGCCGAGATCAGCATCAGCATGCCGAGCGTCGACAGCAGGAAGAGCGTTCCATACTCGAACTTCTGCTGGTTTTCGACAGTAAGATAGTCGAGTGACAACAGGAGCGCCCCGCCGGAGCCAACCAAAGTCAGCAACTTAAGGAAGCGGGCGTAGTCGTCGACGATAAAACTGCCACCGAACATTGCATGCGTGCCCGCCGGGACCGAACTGAGCGCCGCTCCGGCGAGAAGCAGTACGATGAAGCAAAAGCCGTTGACGACGGCCGAACTGCGCTCACCGATCGCAACGCCAAGCATCAACATCAGCATGGCCCCACAGGCGAGCACCAGCTCCGGCAGCAGCGGGATGAGGTCATGAAGGGCGGGAAGCTGGCTCATGCACCACTCTATTGCGCAACCAGTGCGGCGGTCTTGGCTGCAATGGCGTGATTATAGTTTTCGAGCAGTTGCGCGACCGATGCAGCTGACATGTCCAGCACCGGCTTCGGCGCCACGCCGAACAGGATCGTGAGCACGACCAGCGGCGCAAAAATCACCGACTCTCGCCAACCAATATCGCGAATGCCTTCAAGCGATGGTTTGAGATTGCCGAAGATCATCTTGCGATAGAGCCACAGCGCATAGGCCGCCGACAGGATGACGCCAAACGTGGCGAGCGTGGCGACCGCCGTATTGGCCCTGAACGTGCCAATGAGGGCCAGGAATTCACCGACAAATCCCGACGTCCCCGGCAGGCCGACATTGGCCAGCGTGAAAACCATGAATACGAAGGCGTAGAGCGGCATCCGATTGACCAATCCGCCATAGGCCGCGATCTCGCGCGTGTGCATGCGGTCGTAGACCACGCCGACGCAGAGGAAGAGCGCTCCCGATACGATACCGTGCGAAATCATCTGGAAAATGCCGCCGGCGACACCCTGCGTCGTGGCCGCAAAAATACCCATCGTGACGAAGCCCATGTGCGCCACCGACGAGTATGCGATGAGTTTTTTCACGTCCTCCTGCATCAGCGCGACGAGTGATGTGTAGATGATGGCAACAACGGAAAGCGTGAAGATTAACGGTGCAAAGTCGTGGCTCGCGGCGGGAAACATCGGCAGCGAGAAGCGCAGGAAGCCGTAACCGCCCATCTTCAGCAGGATGGCAGCCAGGATGACGGATCCCGCCGTCGGGGCCTCGACATGCGCATCAGGCAGCCACGTATGAACGGGCCACATCGGCATCTTAACGGCAAAGGACGCGAAGAAAGCGAGCCAGGCCCACTTCTGCAGACCGAGCGGGAAGCCATGCCGCAGCAGCACCACGATGTCGGTCGTGCCCGCCTCCCAATACATCGCCATGATGGCCAGCAGCATCAGCACCGAGCCGAGCAGCGTGTAGAGGAAAAACTTGAAGCTCGCATAGACGCGGCGCGGACCGCCCCAGATTCCGATAATCAGGAACATCGGAATCAGACCGCCTTCGAAGAACAGATAAAACAGGACGAGATCGAGCGCCGAGAACGTGCCGACCATCAGCGTCTCAAGCACCAGAAAGGCGACCATGTATTCCTTCACGCGCGTCTGAATGACCGTCCAGCTGGCGAGAATGCAGAGCGGCATGAGCGCCGTCGTGAGGATGACGAACGGCAGCGAAATGCCGTCGACGCCCATATGATAGGAGGCAATGCCCAGCCAATTAAGTTTCTCGACGAACTGGAATTCCGCCGAACTGGCATCAAAGCGCCAGACCATCACCAACGAAATCGCAAATGTCACGAGAGTCGCCCACAGCGCGATCCAGCGTGCGGTGCCGCGCGCCAGGCGCTCGTTGCCACGCACCAGCAGCATGACAAGCAGCGCGCCGAACAGCGGCAGGAACGTGACGACGGAGAGGATCGGCCAATTCATTAGCGGCTCCCCGTCGCAAACATGAACCAGGTGATAAACGCCGCAGCGCCGATTAGCATCGCAAAGGCGTAATGGTAGAGATAGCCCGTCTGCAGCCGCACGACGTTGCGCGTCACGTCAAGGACGCGCGCCGATACGCCGTCCGGTCCAAAGCCATCGATCACCCAGCCGTCGCCGCTCTTCCACAGCAACCGGCCGAGCCATTTTGTTGGACGGACGAAAATAACCTCGTACAGCTCGTCGAAATACCACTTGTTGAGCAGAAAGCGGTACAGCACGTCATGCTGGCGTGCGAGCTCGACCGGAATATCGGGACGGCGGATATAGAAGTGCCAGGCAATCACAAAGCCGATCACCATCATCACGGTTGGCAGGACGCCGACCTGCAGCGGCACGTGATGCATCTCTTCCAGCACATGGTTCGTTTTCGCGAAGTTCAATGACTCGCGGAAGAATCCTCCAACACCGTGTCCGGCAAAAATTTCATTGAACGGCAGCCCGGCGAGCACAGAGCCGGCGGCCAGGAACCCGAGCGGAATCAGCATCACCATCGGACTCTCATGCGCATCGCGCCAGTGCATGCGGTCATGCGGTTCGCCGTGGAACGTCTTGAAGATCAGCCGCCATGAATAGAATGAGGTCAGCAGGGCCGCCGCGACCGTGCAGATGAAGGCGTAAAGCGCCATCGGATTTTTTCCGACGAACGCCGCCTCGATGATGGCATCCTTTGAGAAATATCCGGCCGTGAGCGGAAAGCCTGTGAGCGCCAGGGTGCCTATGATCATCACGATGTAGGTGTAGGGAATACGATCTTTCAGGCCGCCCATGTGACGGATGTCTTGCTCGTGGTGCATCGCATGGATCACCGACCCTGAGCCGAGGAA
>DASSYU010000417.1:0-2820 GCA_035703125.1 Pseudolabrys sp.
TCGTTCACCAGCGATTGGCTGTTTCCGACCTCCGAGTCGCGCGCCATCGTCCAGACGCTCAATGCGGCGAGTGCAAGGGTGTCGTTCGCCGAAATCGTCACCGACAAGGGTCACGACGCGTTCCTGCTCGACGAGCCGGAATTGTTTGCCATCGTGCGCGGCTTTCTCGACGGGGCCGGCAAGGCGCGCGGGCTGGGTTCCGAGAGCTAACCGATGAACACCCTGTCACGCGCCGACATCGATGCAAGCGCCAACGGCGTCGCGCGCGCGGCCGGCGGCGCGCGTGTCGACCTCGTTCTTGTCGCCGAGATGGTCGAGCGCGGGGCGAAGGTGCTCGACGTCGGTTGCGGCGACGGCGAATTGCTCCGGCTTCTGAGCGAGACTCGCGATGTCGACGGGCGTGGCATCGAGCTGTCGCGGGAAGGTGTGAACGAGTGCGTCGCAAAGGGTCTGGCCGTGATCCAGGGCGACGCCGATACCGACCTGAGCAACTATCCCGACGACGCGTTCGATTACGTCATCCTGTCGCAGACTTTGCAGGCCACGCGGCAGCCTCGCATCGTGCTGGAACACATGCTGCGCATCGGGCGTCACGCAATCGTGTCGTTCCCGAACTTCGGCCATTGGCAGGTCCGGCTGCAGCTCCTTTTCGCGGGCCATATGCCACGCACCGACATGCTGCCGTTCAGCTGGTACGACACGCCGAACATCCATCACTGCACCATCAAGGACTTCCGCCAGCTCTGCACGGCAGTGGGAGTGCGGATGGAAAAAGCCGTGGCGCTCAACGCCTGGGGGTCGCCGCTGCGGCTCAACGCGCCGTGGTGGTTCTGGAACCTGTTCGGCGAACAGGCAGTCTTCCTGCTCAGCCGGCGGGACTGAGGCCGGGTTCCCTGAATATTTCGCCCGAACGTAACGCAGCCCGCCTTTAACTGTACCGGGGCGCGGCGATATCTTCATCGCTAAATAATAGTGGGCGTAAACACAGTATTACAGAAAGTCTAAAAGTATTCGTAGTTCCTTAGCATGTATAATGTTTTCAGCGTTGGTATTCGTATGGAATAGCCGCTATGCGCAGCACGAAATAACCTTTCAATGATCACGAAATTGCCATATGCGAGCGGCGTTTTGACACCGCGCCCCGTGGTGAGTCTATCAGCGCGGGGCAATTTTTCTTAAGAAGCTAAGGGGACTACTCTAATGACTATAAGATCAGGACGGGCGACGCTATTTCTGTGTTCGGTGGCGGTTGCAGTGCTTGCAACGGCGGCCGTGGCAAGACCCGTCCACCACCATCGGCACCGTACGGCGACGGCAACCCAGACAGCGGTTCAGCCCCAGCAGTTAGGGGCCGAGCAGGACATGCGTTATTCGATCAATGCAAATCAGGCGCCGGCGGCAACCCGGACGGCCACCATGGCGGGCGAGACGCTCGGCCGCAGCCGTCATCATGGCCGCCGGGATCGTGTAACCGCACGTGCATTGGCGCAGTCGCATGCGAACTCGGCGTTCGGCGGCGCCACCAGCAATTCGCTGGTGGCGGAAGCGCGCAAATACGTCGGGACCAACCCTACGGGCAGGGGAAGCCTGTGGTGTGGTGCGTTCATGGATATGGTCCTCAAGCGCACCGGTCATGCCGGTGGCGGCAACCTGGCGAAGGCCTACGCGAGCTACGGCACGCGCGTCAGCGGCCCGCAGGTTGGCGCAATCGCGGTCATGGGTCGGCGCGGCGGTGGTCACGTCGGCGTGGTCAGCGGCGTTGATCCCAACGGCAACCCGATCATCGTGTCCGGCAACCACAATCGCACGGTCGCCGAGTCGGTGTATCCGGCGGGCCGCATCAGCGCCTACGTATTGCCTGGCGGCTGATCTCGTCTCGATCACAGCAGCCTTGTGAGCCGCGCCCCGTTTGAAACGGGGCGCGGTTTTTCATTGGGGCACGGGCGCTATCGCATCGCCGGATGCGATCTCGCCAGGCGCGATCACTTCAGCATAGACGCCGCAATCTGTGTGGTCGAAGTTGTCGAGGAGCGTGCGTGGAATTGTTAGGTCGCGGATTCCGGTCTCCGGGTCAACGTCGGTGGCGGCGCAGCGCTGTATTCGCTTGATGATCTTCACCCGGGCGGTCTTTCCAATAGTGACAGTTTGATCGAGGAAGTCGAATTCGCGCCAGGCCGGCCAGCCGGCCACATAAAGATTGGCGCGAAAGCGCAACGGATTGACCGGCAACCCGGCGGCATCCTCGACCGCGGCCACCGAGGCCAGATTGATGATCGACACGACCTTCTTGGCGACGTCCGAAAAGCTGTGGCCCTTTCCATACAGGAGCTTGGGCGGTCCGCGCAGCTCATCAGCGCAATAACGGGCAAAGAAATTCTCAATAGCGGCACGGCCGTGCGGCGTCCGCAGGTCACCGTGTGCCACCTCGGCGCCCTGCCAGTGGATCGAGAGCGTGTGCTTCGCCTCATCGAACTCCGTTCGCAGCGCGGCGAGCCGCTCATTGCGCATCAACATGAGGAAGCGTTGCTTCGGGAAATAGGCCGGTGCGGCCGGGTCGAAGTCGGTCGGGCCATTCTCGATGGCATAAAGGCGGTCGGCCGGGATGGTCTGGCCGGGTGTGAGTTGGGTCCGATCCAGGGCCTGCGGGGACAGGCCTTTGACGGGATACCGGAAGATGGCCCCGACGGTGGCGGCTTCAGATTCCATTGATTTCCCTTTAAAAAGCGAGGGCCTAAAAGCTGACCTATATCAATGACTAGGCCCTTCAAACCGCGAAAAATGCACCCACATAGACCGACAGGTAGGCTGCCTAAAGGGGGT
>DASSYU010000137.1:0-5339 GCA_035703125.1 Pseudolabrys sp.
GGGACGCGCGACGACGACGCCGATGCCACGCTGCGTCCGCAGCGCCTCAACGAATTCATCGGCCAGGAGCAGGCACGCGCGAACCTGAGCGTGTTCATTGAAGCCGCGCGCGCCCGCAAGGAGGCGCTCGATCATGTACTGTTCGTCGGCCCTCCCGGCCTGGGCAAGACCACTTTGGCGCAGATTCTCGCACGCGAATTGGGCGTCAATTTCCGCGCCACGTCCGGCCCGGTGATCGCCAAGGCGGGCGACCTCGCGGCGTTGCTGACGAATCTCGAGCCGCGTGACGTTCTGTTCATCGACGAGATCCACCGGCTCAATCCGGCGGTTGAGGAAATACTCTACCCCGCGATGGAAGATTTCCAGCTCGACCTGATCATCGGTGAAGGGCCGGCCGCGCGTTCGGTGAAGATCGATCTGTCGCCCTTCACCCTGATCGGCGCGACGACGCGCGCGGGGCTGCTGACGAATCCACTGCGCGACAGGTTCGGCATTCCGGTGCGGCTGAATTTCTATTCCGAGAAGGAACTCGAGGAAATCGTCAATCGGGGCGCGCGCGTGCTCGGCATCGGCATCGCGCCCGACGGCGCCAACGAGGTTGCGCGGCGCGCCCGCGGTACGCCGCGCATTGCTGGCCGCCTGCTGCGGCGCGTGCGCGACTTCGCGCACGTCGAGGGAGCCAAAACAATCGACCGCAAGGCCGCCGACCGGGCGCTGTCGGCCCTCGAGGTCGACGGTGTGGGTCTTGATGCAATGGACCGCCGCTACCTCAAGACAATCGCAGAAAATTACGGCGGCGGGCCGGTGGGCGTCGACACGCTGGCAGCGGCACTCTCCGAGCCGCGCGATGCGATCGAGGACATCATCGAACCGTTTTTGATCCAGAAGGGTTTTCTGCAGCGCACGCCGCGCGGACGTCTGCTTACCGGCCTGGCGTTCCAGCACCTCGGCTTGCCCGAACCCGCGCGCGACCCAAGCCAGTTCGGCCTCTTTTCGGAAAACGATGAATGAGCAGCAACGTCATCAGCGTCGTCGCGGCATTGATTCGCGACGAGCGGGGCCGCGTGTTGCTGGTCCGCAAGCGCGGTACGGCGGCTTTCATGCAGCCGGGCGGAAAACGGCATCCCGGTGAAGATGATATTGCGGCGCTAGCACGTGAATTGGTCGAGGAGCTGGGCTGCCGTGTCACGCAGAGCAGCGCGCGACCGCTTGGCGTGTTCGAATGCGCCGCGGCGAACGAGCCGGATCACCGGGTGCGCGCGGCTGTATATTCCGTCGACGTCGAAGGAGCGTTGATACCACGCGCCGAAATCGATCAAGTGGTGTGGGTCGATCCGAGCGCGCCGCCGGACTTGCCCCTGGCTCCTCTGACGCGCGATCATGTGTTGCCGTTGGCCGGCATCGGGTCGTCATGAATAGCGGCATGAAAACCATGGAGGGCGGCTGCCACTGCGGCCGCGTGCGGTTTCGCGTGACGGCGGAGCTTGACCGCGTCACTTATTGCAATTGCTCGATGTGCACGAAGAAAGGCTTTCTGCATCTGATCGTGCCGCCGGAGCAGTTCGAGCTCGTGACCGGCAGGGACGATCTGGCCACCTACACATTCAACACCGGCGTCGCTAAGCATACATTCTGCCGGCATTGCGGCATTCACCCCTTCTATGTGCCGCGCTCCGACCCCGACAAGATCGACGTGAATGTGCGTTGCCTTGACGGCATTGACCTGTCCGCGCTTTCGGTGCGGTCTTTCGACGGGCTGCATTGGGAGCAGGCGATGCAGAAAGATGTGCCGTGGCGATGAGCAATGCGCTCGATGGAGAAATCCGCGATGGCCGGCACCATCAGGCCGTGCGCGTCTACTACGAGGACACGGATTTCTCGGGCATCGTCTATCACGCCAGCTACCTGCGCTTCATGGAACGGGGCCGCACGAACTATCTGCGGCTGATCGGGGCCGACCACCGCGCGCTGTTCGAGCAGGCCGAAAAGGAGGCGCCCGGTTTTGCTTTCGTGGTTCGCCACATGAGCATCGATTTCAAGAAACCGGCGCACATGGATGATGTGCTCGATATTGTCACCGCACCTGAAGAGGTCAAAGGCGCGTCCGTGATGCTTAACCAGAAAGTCATGCGCGGCGACGATCTGCTGGTGGAAGCGCATGTGCAAGTTGCGTTTGTATCCGGCGGGCGCGCCCGGCCCATTCCGAAACCGTTGCGTATCGCGATGAAGGCCGACCAGGAATCGGGCGGCGCCGGATGACAGCGGCTGTTATATTCGTCGCATGACGGAACAGAATTTCGCGCTCTTTGATACAGCGATCGGAACGTGCGGCATCGTCTGGGGTGTGCGCGGCATCGTTGGGGTGCAGCTTCCCGAAGCAAATGCCGCGGCGACGCACGCGCGCGTGTGCCGTCGTTATCCGGTGGCGCGCAAAGCGGTGCCTACAGCCGACGTTCAGCATGCAATAGAAGGCATCGTTGCGTTGCTTGCCGGCGAGAAGCGCGACCTGACCGATATTGCAATCGACGACGGCGGATTGTCGGACTTCAACAGGCGCGTCTATGCGATTGTCCGCAAGATCCCTCCCGGCGCTACCATAACTTATGGGGAGATCGCGGAACGACTTGGCGACAAGACGTTGTCGCGGGAGGTCGGGCAGGCGATGGGTGAGAATCCGACGCCGGTCATCATGCCGTGTCATCGCGTGCTGGCGGCGGGGGGCAAGACCGGCGGCTTCTCCGCGAGTGGCGGGGTAGTGACCAAGCTGCGCCTGCTCACTATCGAAGGCGCCCAACCCGGCGGTCCAACTCTGTTCGAGAATCTTCCGCTCGCGGCGCGAAAACGAGGCTCGTAGCCGGCATCGACGCGGCCCCCGCCTTAATGTAAAAGCGATTCACATGAGATGGGGCAAACGCGGCCACGCGTCCCGCGGCTATCACCACGGCAATCTGAAAGAAGCTCTGGTGAATGCCGCGCTTGAATTGATTGCCGAGAAGGGCCCGGCGGGTTTCACCTTTGCCGACGCGGCGCGTTGGGCGGGTGTGAGTCCTGCCGCGCCTTATCGCCACTTTCGCGACCGCGACGCGTTGCTCGCCGACGTCGCGCGTCGCGGCTTCGAGGAATTTTCAGTGGCGCTTGCGAAGGCCTGGGACGACGGCAAGCCCGACGTCATGACCGCGTTCGACCGTCTCGGCAAAAGCTATCTCGCATTCGCAAAGCGCGAGCCGGCCTATTACTCGGCGATGTTCGAAGCCGGCGTCGCGCTCGATATCGATCGCGAATTGCGCGAGGCAAGCGAGAATGCCTTCGCGATTTTACGCGCGGCCTCCGAGCAACTTGTCGCGATGATGCCGTCCCAAGGCAGGCCGCCAGCGCTCATGGTCGCGCTGCACATTTGGTCGATGACGCACGGCATTGCGTCGCTATTCGCCCGTGGCGATGCCGCGCGCCGCAAGCTGCCGATGACGCCGGAAGAGCTGCTTGAAGCTGCCGTACTGATTTACCTGCGCGGGCTCGGCCTCAACGCCTCGGCGCGGCGGCGCTAGCACTCGCCGCGCCAAAATTCTGCAGCCGCATCTGGCGCTGTGACCGTCGGCCCCCAATTTAATTTCCACACCGCTTGACAGGGCCCCGCGAGGGCCTTAATTATGTAAATGTTATTTACATTCACGCGAGGCCGACAATGCCCATCACCGCAAAGCTTGATGAACTTGGCAAACCCGCCTGGATCGCTCTTATCGTTCTGGGCTTCATGGTGTGGTGGCCAATCGGTCTTTCCGTGCTCGCCTTCACAATATGGAGCGGACGTATGGGATGCGGATATTACGGCGGCCATGACCGCTGGCAGAACAAGATGGAGCGCATGCAGCGCAAGATGGACTGGATGCGCTCACGCATGAGCAGCGGTCCCTGGAACAGCGGCGGTCCTTGGAACTACGCGCCATCGAGCGGCAATCGGGCCTTTGACGAATATCGGGCCGACACCCTGAAGCGGCTGGAAGAGGAGCAACGCGAGTTTCGCGACTTCCTCGATCGCCTGCGTTTTGCAAAGGACAAGACTGAATTCGACCAGTTCATGGCCGAGCGCCGCGATCGCCCCGACCCTGGCACTCAGCCCCGGAATTGATGAGCGCACTCGCCGGGAACAAGGCCGCCCCTCTGGGCGGCCTTTGCGCTTGCGGCGTTTTTAGAAAGTAACCACTCCTTAACCATAATCAGCGCTGTTTAGGGCTGAAAAGCCCGCTTGCGCGCCCAAGTTTGGCCAAGTTTCGCGGGGATTTCGTAGGTCGCCGGTGGACGGGACGTACGAACTTCGCGAGACATTCGGTTTGCGACTTAGCGCGTGGGCGGCATCGTCGCGCGCGCATGTTGATTGCGGATATGCGCCGCGCCGGTTCGATCGACGGAACCGGATTGAGCGGAAAGGACGTGCCCATGAATCCTGCCGACGTGGCGCAGTCGGTGCTCCCGCTGACCTCTTCCGATCTTTCGCTGTTCACGCTGTTCTGGAACGCCCATTGGGTCGTCAAGACGGTGATGGTCGGGTTGCTGGTTTGCTCGGTCTGGGTCTGGGCGATCGCGATCGACAAGACTGTGCTCTACACGCGGAGCCGGCGCGCCATGGACCGCTTTGAGCAGGCTTTCTGGTCCGGCCAGTCGCTCGATGAGCTTTATCGGACACTGTCGAACCGTCCCGCGCACTCGATGGCGGCACTATTCGTCGCTGCCATGCGCGAGTGGAAACGAAGCTTCGAGGGTAACGCGCGCACTGTCGGCGGCCTTCAGATGCGCATCGAGAAGGTGATGGAAGTGACCATCCCGCGGGAGGTCGAGCGGCTTGAAAGGCGGCTGCTTGTCCTGGCGACCGTAGGTTCGGCGGGGCCCTTTGTCGGCTTGTTCGGCACCGTCTGGGGTATTATGACGAGCTTTCAGTCGATCGCGGCGTCCAAAAACACGTCATTGGCGGTGGTTGCGCCCGGTATTGCCGAAGCGTTGTTTGCGACCGCACTTGGCCTTGTCGCCGCCATACCGGCGACCATTTTCTATAACAAGTTCGCGGCCGAAGTTAACAAGCAGGCGCAGCGGCTGGAGGGCTTTGCCGACGAATTTGCCGCCATCCTGTCGCGGCAGATCGACGAGCGCGGGTAGGGGATCATCTCATGGCTGCCAATGCCGGCACGCCGGTGATCGGAAAGCGCAAGCATCATCGCCAGCGGGTGATGAGCGAAATCAACGTCACGCCAATGGTCGACGTGATGCTTGTCCTCCTCATCATCTTCATGGTTTCGGCACCGCTGCTGACGGTCGGGGTTCCTATCGATCTGCCGCAGAGCCAGGCC
>DASSYU010000241.1:0-3719 GCA_035703125.1 Pseudolabrys sp.
CGTCAAATTCGAGTCAATCACAAATCAATCACCAGCCATGCGCCGCGCGCGGCCGCACGCCGCGAAATGAGAATGCCGGCGCAGCGAAAATCAAAGACTGAAAGGACACCAATGACGGCTCAAAAGGGCAAGGATCTGCTCATCAAGATCGCAGACGGCGCGGGCTACACGACGGTTGCCGGACTGCGCACGCGGCGGCTTGCATTCAACGCCGAGACCGTGGACGTCACGCATGCCGAAAGCGCCAACCGTTGGCGCGAACTGCTCGATGGGGCGGGCGTCAAGCGTGCTGCGGTGTCAGGCCGGGGCCTGTTCAAGGACACCACGACCGATGCGCTGATGCGGCAGACCTTCTTCGAAGGCGGCATCATTCGGCACCGTGCAGGGGCCGTTCCAGATCACCAGCCTCGAGTTCGCCGGCGAGCACAATGGCGAGGTGACCTACGACATCGCGCTCGAATCCGCCGGCGAGCTGACATTCGCTGCCGATACGTGAGCGCGCCCGGTTATCCGTCTCTCACCAGCGATCCGAGCTGTCGCGAGCAAGCGCGACGATCGCCCGTTCGGACAAACCGTAGCGATGCCCGCAGTCGCAGCCGAACGTCACCGTGCGGTCTTGGTTGCCGGCGGGCTCGATGGCCGCGACCTGCATGCGCAGGCCGCACTTCGGACAGACGATGTTCGGAATGGCCGGATCGGGTTGATGCGTGAGCGTCGACGCCACCATGACAAGACTCCGCTCGATGTTCGAGTCCGGGCCGCAGGCTGCGCCCGTTCTGAATGGGGCACCACTCATATTTCCGTGACTATCGACGCAAGTGACTATTTTTGGAGGAACCATGACAAATCGTCATCGCGGCGAGATCGAGGCCGACATCGGCGGCGCACGGCGGTGGCTCGTGCTTACGCTCGGCGCGCTCGCGGAACTCGAGGACGCCTTCGGCGCCGAGGACCTCGTCGCGCTAACCGAGCGTTTCGGTTCGGGCCGGCTGAAGGCCCGCGACCTGACACGCATTATCGGCGCGGGCCTGCGCGGAGCAGGCGCAGCAGTAACCGACGATGACGTTGCCGTCATGGCGGTCGAGGGTGGCGCGCAAGGCTATGTGCGCATTGCGGCCGAGCTGATCCAGGCGACCTTCGGGGAGGCGGGCGCGTGACGCCTTTCCCCTGAAAACTGGCGATCGGCATCGGCCTAGGCGTGCTCCGCCTTTCGCCGCAGCAGTTCTGGTCGATGACGCCGCGCGAACTCGCTTATGCCATCGAAGCCGTTAACGGCCGCTTTCCGCCGCTCGACCGCGGCACGCTGGCGCAACTAATGACGAGATATCCCGATGACGTTCCTGCCCGACAGAATCACCGAACGTGACGAACTGCCTGACGATCTTGATAAGGATTTTGGCCGAACGACAGGTCGTGCGCGCGCAAGCACCGATGCACTCGGCATCAGCGCAACGAGCTTCGCCAGGACGATGAGCAGGGCTTTTGCCGATGCAACGGCCGGGGGCAAAAGGTTTGACGACGTGCTCAGACAGCTTGCGCTGCGGCTTTCGGACATGGCTGTGGCGCAGGCGTTCCAGCCGCTCGCGCGAAATCTTGCCGGTGGGCTTGGCGATCTTTTTGGCGGTGTTTTCGGCGACAGTCCGGGCACGCGCGGCCGGCGAGGGCGCGCACTCGACGCGATCAGCCTTATGGACAAGTCCGGCGGGCTTACGGCGTTTGCGGCCGGCGGTGTGATCGCTACGCCTGCCTACTTTCCGCTGGGACCAGGCGGACTCGGGGTTGCGGGCGAGGCCGGACCCGAGGCGATTTTGCCGCTCGCGCGCGGACGCGATGGACGACTCGGAGTCGCGATGAGCGGTGCGGGCGCGGCGGCGAACATCATCGTGCACATCGCCACGCCAGACGCGGATAGCTTCCGTCGCTCGGAGGCTTACATCACCGGACAGATCGCGCGTGCGGTGGCGCGGGGACAGCGCAACTTTTGAAAAACCGCCTGATGGAACTTTTCAACTCGCACCGGTGTGTCATTGCCGTTTCGTGGGGCTGACGTGACGCCTTTGCGACGGAAGGCGGGGAAATTGACACGCACCGGCATATTACTACTGCGGCACACTGCCGGGGGGGCATGCTCGCCTCAACAAAAGGCCTCCCGAAATGATGAAGCTAACCGTACGCTCGTGATCGTGTCGGCAATTCTCGGCGCCTCGAGCGCCTCTTACCACTTCTAGCGTCTACTCCCTCCGACCCCTGGGCCGCCCGAAAGGGCGGCCCTTTTGTTTGAGGCTGTTTGCGGCCTCTTTTGGCCGCTCAGAATAAGAATCCAGCGCTCCTCAAGGGAAAATCAAGGCCGGCTCAAGGACTGCGGTCGGGGCCATCGCTATAGACCAGCCATCAAATACGACGATTCATTTGAGGAATCAGCAAATGTCATCAAATTCGCATCGCCTTGAAACCATGCTTCTGCATGCCGGCTGGCGTGCCGATCCGGCCACCGGCGCGGTCGCAGTGCCGATCTATCAGACGACGTCCTACCAATTCCGCGACACCGAGCACGCGAGCAATCTGTTCGCGCTGAAGGAGTTGGGTAACATCTATTCGCGCATTATGAACCCGACCAATGACGTGCTCGAGAAGCGCATCGCTGCCCTTGAGGGCGGGGCGGCCGGGCTGGCGCTGGCCTCGGGTCAGGCAGCGTCGGCGTTTGCGCTGCAGAATCTGGCGCGCGCGGGCGACAACATCGTCAGCTCGACCGATCTTTACGGCGGCACGTGGAATTTGTTCGCGCACACGCTCAAGGACCAGGGAATCGAAGTTCGCTTCGTCGATCCGATCGATCCGCAGAACTTCCTGCGCGCGACCGACGACAGGACGCGCGCCTATTACGCTGAATCGCTTCCGAACCCGAAGCTGACCGTTTTCCCGATTGCCGAAGTGGCGGCGATCGGCCGTCCGCTCGGCATTCCGCTCATCGTTGACAACACTGCAACGCCGTTCCTGCTACGGCCGCTCGAGCACGGCGCCGCGATCGTCGTCTACTCGACAACCAAATATCTCGGCGGCCACGGCAACTCCATCGGCGGACTGATCGTCGACGGCGGCAATTTCGATTGGGCCGCGCATCCGGAACGGCAGCCGGCGCTCAACACGCCCGATCCGAGCTATCACGGCGCCATCTGGACGGAAGCGGTCAAGCCGATCGGTCCCGTCGCCTACGCCATCAAGGCGCGGGTGACCCTGCTGCGCGACATCGGCGCGGCGCTGTCACCGTTCAATGCCTTTCTGATCATCCAGGGCCTGGAGACGCTGGCATTGCGCATGAATCAGCACTGCAAGAACGCTCAGGCGGTGGTCGATTTCCTGCGCACGCGAAAGGAAATCAAACGGATCATTCATCCGTCGCAGCAGCAGGGCGTCCATCGCGAACGCGCCGACCGGTACCTCAAGGGCCAGTTCGGCGGGCTGGTCGGCTTCGAGCTGGCCGGCGGCAAGGACGCAGGCCGCAAGTTCATCGACTCGTTGCAGCTTCACTATCATGTCGCCAACATCGGCGATGCGCGGAGCCTCGCCATTCACCCGGCGACGACAACGCACTCGCAGCTCACCAAAGAGGAGCAGCTCGCGACCGGCGTTTCGGACGGCTACGTACGCCTGTCGGTGGGCATCGAGCATATCGACGACATCGTCGCCGATATCAAGCACGGCCTTGAGGCTGCAACGAG
>DASSYU010000284.1:0-14422 GCA_035703125.1 Pseudolabrys sp.
TGGTGGCGCGCAGTGGTGCCGACGGTGCGCATCTCAGCGGTATCGCGGATTTCACCGTCGCACTTGAAACGCTCAAACCCGAACGCATTGCGGGTGCAGGCGGGCTTGCCAGCCGGCACGACGCGATGCTCGCCGCCGAGCGAGGCGCCGACTACGTGATGTTCGGCGAGCCGGATCCAACCGGAAAATGTCCGGTTTTCGCAGCAGTAGAAGAGCGCGTCGGCTGGTGGGCTGAAGTCTTCGAAATGCCGTGCGTGGGTTATTCTGAGTCACTTGAGACGATTTCGCCGCTGGTTGCGGCCGGCGCCGACTTTGTTGCGCTTGGCGATGCGGTATGGCGTGAACCGGACTCTATTGCCGAAACGATCCGCGAAGCGGGTCGCCATCTTCGCCTTCCGGAGCCTGCCACATGATCCGGCCGATTTACGGGCTCCTCGCTGCGTTCATGGCAATCGCTGTGGTCACGACCGCCATCGCGCAGCCGACGAAAAATGCACCCCTGCCGACGCCTGCGCCGAATGCAACGCCCAACTCCGATCAGTCAAACGTCGATGTCGCTTATGGAGCCTTCCAGCGGGGGTTCTATCTCACCGCATTCAACGAGGCGACGAAGCGTGCACAACAGAACGACTCGGCGGCCATGACACTGCTTGGCGAGCTTTACGCGCAGGGCCTTGGCGTCGGGCGCGACGATTCAAAAGCGGCTCAATGGTACAAGATGGCCGCGGCCAAAGGCGATCGCGACGCAATCTTTGCGCTTGCTATGTTCAGTTTCCAGGGCCGCGCCGGTGCGCGCAATGTCGACGAGGCCGCGCGTCTGCTGGAGGCCGCCGCCAAGCTTGGACACCCGAGCGCGGCCTATGATCTTGGACTGCTTTATCTCCAGGGTCGGCAATTTCCGCAGGACTTCAAGCGTGCCGCCGAACTTTTCGCGATTGCGTCGGAAGCCGGCAACACCGAGGCGCAGTACGCGCTTGCAACCATGTATAAAGAAGGCCGCGGCGCACCGAAGGACATCGGCAAGGCGATGCGTCTCATGCAGCAGGCTTCCGTCGGCGGCAACGTCGACGCGATGGTGGAGTTCGCGATCGCTCAATTCAATGGAGACGGCACGGCCAAAGACGAAGCGGCTGCCGCACGCCTTTTCCTGAAGTCGGCGCATCTTGGCAGTCCTATCGCGCAAAACCGGCTGGCACGCATCCTCATGGCCGGTCGCGGCATGCCCGCCGACCCGACTGAAGCCGTCAAATGGCATCTCGTCGCCAAGGCCGGCGGCAACAGCGATCCTGATCTCGACGTGTTCGCGTCAAAACAGAGCCAGGCCGTGCGCGACGCGGCGGACCAGGCAGCGAAGAAATGGCTCTCGACCGTGGTCGCGCTGCGGCCTTGACGACCGACGCCTTCACGGGCAGACCGCAGGCCTCATGCAGCATTCAGCCTTGATCAATGTCATGATCGCCGCTGCGCGCAAGGCCGCGCGCGCGATCAAACGCGACTTCGGCGAACTGGAAAAATTGCAGGTCTCGTTGAAGAGCCCGGCTAATTTCGTGACGGCCGCCGACCGTCGCGCCGAAGAAACCATCTACACGGAGCTCATGAAGGCAAGGCCGGGCTACGGCTTTCTCGGTGAGGAAAGTGGCCGCCGCGAAGGCAGCGACAAGAGTCACACCTGGATCGTCGATCCACTCGATGGCACCACCAATTTCCTGCACGGCATCCCTCACTTCGCAATTTCGATGGCGCTCGAGCGCGACGGCGCCGTGGTCACCGGCCTGATCTACAATCCGGCGACCGATGAAATGTTCATCGCCGAGAAGGGCAAGGGCGCGTTTCTCAACGATCAACGCATTCGCGTCGCTGGACGAACGCGACTTGCGGAGGCGATCGTCGCGTGCGGAATTGCCCACCACGGACATGGCGACGTCGGCCTGTCGCAAAAGGAAGTCAACGCGGTGCAGGAGCACGTGGCTGGGGTGAGACGCTTTGGCGCCGCCGCGCTTGATCTCGCCTGGATCGCGGCAGGACGGCTCGACGGCTATTGGGAACGGACGCTGAAGCCCTGGGACATGGCGGCGGGACTGGTCCTCGTGCGGGAGGCCGGTGGCTTCGTCACCGATTGTGACGGCCGGGACGAGATCCTCGGCAAAGGCCACGTCGTCGCCGGCAATGAACAGATCCACAAAGGCTTGTTGTCCCTGCTCAAGACCGCCGGAAAAGACCAGACATCGTAATTTCAACTCAATCGGCGGCTTTATCGCGGTACCCGGGTTCCGACACAACTGCTTTTTACCAATCGCTTGTCTGTGCCATAGTGCGCCGCGGGGGCTTGCAGACGCAAACGTCGAAACTCATGGCCAAAGAACTCGATCCTCTCAAGCTGTCGTCTCCACGGATCTTCCTGTTCAGGATGTTGGTTTTCGTCATCCTGGTCGGACTTGTTGCGTTCGTGCTGCACAAGCAGATCCAAGTCGCATTCATGGCAAACCCCGGCCTTAACGGGCTGATCATCGGCGTCGGGGTGATCGGCATCATTCTTTCGTTCCGGCAGGTGTTGCGGCTTTATCCGGAGATTGCCTGGGTCAACAATTTCCGCCTGGCCGACCCCGGCCTCGCCGTGGACAGGCCGCCAGTGCTGCTTGCGCCAATGGCGGCAATCCTCGGCAGTCGCGTCGGCCGCATGGCCATGTCTTCGCAATTGATGCGCGGCATTCTCGACTCGATCGCCACACGCCTCGACGAGGCGCGTGACATCTCCCGTTACATGACCGGCCTTCTGGTGTTCCTCGGCCTCCTCGGTACGTTTTGGGGCCTGATCGAGACCGTCAGTTCGGTCGGCAATGTGATCCAAGGCCTCAAGGCGAGCGGCGACACCGGAACCATGTTCGATTCCCTGCGCGACGGCCTTGCCGCGCCGCTGTCAGGCATGGGCATTTCATTCTCGTCGTCGCTGTTCGGACTTGCCGGCTCGCTCGTTCTCGGCTTCCTCGATCTGCAGTCGAGCCAGGCCCAGAACCGTTTTTACACCGAGCTCGAAGACTGGTTGTCCACCACCGTTTACGACCAGGCCGCCGAGCCCGCTGTTGCCGTCGGCATGGGTGGCGAGGTTCGCTCCGCCATCGAGCGACTCCGCGAGGCCGTCGACCAGGCGGGGGCAGGAAAATCCGCATCCGCGGCCATGGCCAACCTGGCCGAGGCGATTCAGGGGCTGGTGCACCACATGCGCACCGAGCAGCAGATGATCAGGGACTGGGTCGACTCGCAGGCCGACCAGCAGCGCGAGATCAAGAAGCTGCTCGAAGTGATGGTGCGCGAAAACGTGAACCGTTGAGTGTAGACTGATGGCGCTTGCAAGGGTCCGCCGCAGCGAAAGCGGCATGAATTACTGGCCGGGCTTCGTCGATGCCCTGTCGACGCTCATCCTCGGCATCATTTTCCTGCTCACGGTCTTCGTCGTCGTGCAGTTCTACCTGCAGCAGGAAGTCGCAGGGAAGGATACAGCGCTCAGCCGCCTGAACGCGCAGATCGCACAGCTCACCGAGCTGCTGTCGTTGGAAAAGTCCGGAAAGACGGACGTCGAGGATCAGCTTGCTCAGTTGCGCGCGACGCTGACAACCACGGAAAGCGAACGCGACCGCCTCAAGGGTGCTGCCGAAAGCGCCGGCGCCGGCGCTGCAGCCGCTCAGGGGAAGGTATCCGACCTTACTGGCCAACTTGAGGGCGAGAAGCGGATCTCGGCACGGGCGCTGGCGCAGGTCGAGGTGCTCAATCAGCAGATCGCTGCCCTGCGCCGACAGCTGGCAGCGCTTGAGCAGACGCTCGACGCTGCGGAAAAGAAAGATAAGGATTCCCAGAGCCGTATCACCGAACTCGGCCAGCGGCTCAACCTCGCATTGGCCGAGCGGGTCAATGAGCTCAAGCGGTACCGCTCGGATTTCTTCGGCAAGCTGCGTGAAATCCTCGGCAATCGCGCTGACGTCCGCATCGTAGGGGACCGTTTCGTCCTGCAATCCGAGGTCTTCTTCGACACCGGCAAGGCCGACCTCAAGCCGGAAGGCCGGGCCGAGCTCGACAAGGTCGCCGACGCCCTGCTCGAACTGGAAAAGCAGATCCCCGCCGATCTGGCCTGGGTGTTGCGCGTTGACGGCCACACCGACGTGCGACCGATTTCAGGCGGTGTATTCAAGTCGAACTGGGACCTGTCGGCGGCGCGCGCGATTTCGGTCGTGCAATACCTGATCGGCAAGGGCGTTGCTCCGCAGCGGCTTGTGGCCGCCGGGTTCGGCGAGTTCCAGCCAATCGACCTCGGCAAGACCGAGGATGCCTACGGGCGCAATCGCCGCATCGAGTTCAAGCTGACCGAGCGGTGAGCGCGCCAACCTTCACTTTACGCCCCTACTCCACCGCCGATGAAGATGCGGCAATCGAACTGTGGCGCCGAACGTGGTCCAGCCACTACCCCCATCTCGATTTCAACGCACGCCAGCCGTGGTGGCGCGAGCGCTGGCGCAATGAACTCGTACCCTCGGCGCAGATCGCCGTAGCGGAACGCGACGGAGCCATTATCGGCTTCGTGACCATCGATCCCAAGACGATGTATCTCGACCAGATCGTCGTTGCGCCCGAGCACTGGGGATCAGATGTTGCGTTGGCTCTGCTCGATGAAGCCAAGCGTCTCTCGCCCAAGGGAATCGAACTTCTCGTCAATAAGGACAATCTTCGCGCCATTCGTTTCTACGAGAAGCACGGCTTTGCATATGCGGGCGAAGACAAGAACCCCGTGTCCGGCCTGCCGGTGAACCGCATGGCGTGGCGTGGTTAGGCTGCGCCCATCTCGAATTGCAACTTCGCCAGACGCGCATAAAGCCCGCCCGCCGAGGCCAGCGAGGCGTGCGTCCCCTCCTCGACGATGTGGCCATTGTCGATGACCAGAATGCGGTCGCAGGACTGAACGGTGGCGAGCCGATGCGCGATCACGATGCTGGTGCGGTTGAGCATCAGGCGCTTGAGCGCCTGCTGCACCAACGTTTCACTCTCGGCATCGAGCGACGACGTCGCTTCGTCAAGCAACAACAGCGGCGCCTTACGCAGGATCGCGCGCGCGATTGCGATCCGCTGACGCTGGCCGCCCGACAGTGTGACGCCGCGCTCGCCAAGCGGCGTGTCAAATCCCAGCGGCAGGCGGCGGATAAATTCCGCGGCATGGGCGGCTTCCGCCGCTTTCTCGATTTCAGCCGCTGTAGCATCCGGCCGTCCGAACTGGATGTTGTTGCGCACGCTTGTCGCGAACACGATCGAGTCTTGCGGCACCAGCGCGATGCGCGATCGCAGTGCCGCGGGATCGGCGTCGGTAAGACGAACGCCGTCGAAGGTTATGTGTCCGGACACGGGGTCGTAAAAACGCAGGATCAATTGAAAGATGGTGCTTTTGCCGGCGCCTGACGGCCCAACCAGCGCAAGTTTTTCCCCCGGAGCAACGCGAAATGAAAGATTTTCCAGAACCGGCACGTTCGGACGGCCTGGATATGAGAAGTGGACGTGGTGAAACGCAACATCGCCATTCGCGGGCCGCGGCAGCGCAACCGGGCGTGCCGGGGACTTTATCTGCGGCTCGACTTTCAGAATCTCGAACAGCCGCTCGGCCGCGCCGGAGGCTTGCGAGATTTCGCCCCACACCTGGCTCAATTCACCGAGCCCGCCCGCGGCAAACACGGCGTACAGCACAAACTGGCCAAGGCGCCCAGGCGTGATGTCGCCCGCAAGGACATCCTGGGCGCCGACCCAGAGCACGATCACGATGCTGGCGAAGACGAGGAAGATCACGACCGCCGTAAGAATTGCGCGCGCCTTGGTCGCGCCGCTGGCCGCGGCATAAGCCTGCTCGACCGCTGTGGCGAAACGAGAGCCCGCCGGTTTCTCGCTGGTGAAGGCCTGCACTGTTCGCATCGCGCCGATCAGTTCATTGGCATAACCGGACGCATTGGCGAGCGTATCCTGCGCCGCACGGCCACGCCGGCGCACGGCACGCCCGAAGCCGACGAGCGGCAGAACGATTACGGGAATTGCGCCCAACACGAACAAGGACAGCCGCGGACTGGTCACGACCATCATGCCGGCGCCGCCAAGAAACAGAACCAGATTGCGCAGCGCAATCGACACCGAAGCGCCCACCGCCGATTTGATCTGGGTCGTATCGGCCGTGAGCCGAGACACAATTTCGCCGGTGCGCGCGCCGTCGAAATACGCCGGCGACAGACGCGTAAGATGTGCAAATACATCGGAGCGGAGATCGGCGACGATCCGCTCGCCCAATGTCGTTACCAGATAAAATCGTAGGGCGCTCGAAACTGCGAGGACGGCCACAATGAGGACCATCACCACAAAATAACTATCGATAAGTTGCACCGCTTTGTCGGAGAATCCGAAATCGATCATGCGGCGAACAGCCACCGGCACGATTAAGGTCGTCAACGAAGCGACGATGAGTGCGGTGAGCGCCCCCGCGGCGCGCACGCGATAGCGCACGATATAGGGAACCAGGCCGGCCAGCGGCCTGAGACTCAGCGTGCGGCGTTCGTCCGGGGCCGGCGTATGCGCCACATCGAGGCCACGCCCATCGCTCGAATAACTCATGCAACGCCTCTTACCGCCCCGTGCACCGCTTCTTTAATGCCTTGCAGGCTTGGCGGCGGTCAATCGCAGCCGCTTGCCGCCTTCGGCCGGCTCCTGTATAGGAGCGCCAAATCAGGCATATCACCGCCTTTTGAGCGCCCGGAATCGAAGAAATGAAACAAGATATCCATCCCGGCTATCACACCATAAAGGTCGTGATGACAGACGGCAGCGAGTTCACCACGCGCTCCACGTGGGGCAAGGAAGGTGACGTCCTGCACCTCGACATCGACCCTAAATCGCATCCGGCCTGGACCGGAGGCCAGCAACAGATCCTCGATCGCGGCGGCCGCGTGTCCCGCTTCCAGAAGAAATTCTCCGGCTTCCTGAAGACCGAAGAGAAGAAATAGAGACTCTGCCGAAAGATAAAAAAACCCCCGCATCTGCGGGGGTTTTTGTTTGCCGAAAGGGGGAGCCGCTCAGACGCGTTCAGTCCCGAAAGCCGCCTTGAGAAGGCCAAGCTGGCGTTCGACTGGGTTCGTTGCTGCCGGATGTTCTGCCGGACCCTGATTGTAGATCGTTGCGTCGAGCCGTCGCACTTTTGCGTAAAGCTTCTGCGAGCGCGCGATGAGATCGCCAAGTGCCGGCGGCAACAATTCAGTATTGTTCGGATCGTGATGGTCGGTCGACGCCAGCTTGACCTTGCTTTTTTCCTTGCCGGCCTGCGCAAGCGACATCTCGCCTTCCTTCACCGCGCGGTGGAGCAGCAGCCAGGACGCAAGCTGCATCAGGCGGGTGGTGAGACGCATGCTTTCCGTCGCATAAGCCAATGCAGCAGAGCGCTCGAGCTTCTTCGACTGCTGGCGGCCGGGCCCGTCGAGATATGTCGCCGTTTCTTCGACAAGCGCCATACCCTCACGAAACAGCTCGGCGAAGGCCTGGGAGCTTGCAAGCCGTTCGCCGAATTGAACCGGCTGCGACTGGCCCGACAATTTTTCCGACATACGCCACACTCTCCCACACCGGAGCGGAACAGCTCCGTATACGATTGGGTAAGCATGACTTGCGCACACTGGTCCTGTCCAGACAGCGATATGGTTAACATTGCGATATAGTTGCTGCGCAGGTCCGCAGCATCGCCCCTGCCGTTTCATTTTGACCCAGATTGGGACAAAAAAGAGCCGCCGTTGCCGGCGGCTCAAGTTGATAACAGGGAGGCGTCAAACAGAGTGGACAGGAGCCACTCAATGTCCATATGAAGATGGACAATGCCAGTAATGGTCGAGAAAGCTTAACGACAACTTAATAACATAAGCGCAATGCGGAAATATTTTCTAAGTGCTTCCGCATGGGGATACCGCCGCATCTTTGGCCAACATCATCGCTTGAAAAACTGATCGGCTGCAGTGCGCGACGCGTGCTTTTGCCTCATGTCGGCTTCGATACGCTGGATTTCATCGCGGAGGAGCTGCACTCGCGCAGCGAGCTCTTCGACCGAGAGCAGAGTCAGATCCTGCCCGATCTCGTGCGCGATTTTTTTCTTCGGTTTGTCGTCATCGTCGATCGCCGGCATCTTCGCCTCCTGCCGCAGAAATCTAGCCGCCGCTGCGGCGGTTGTCACATTGCGGAGCCCCGCCTAAACAAGATCATCCCGGTACGCAAATAACGAGGAAACAATGGCTGCGATTCCATCCAAAATGACTGCAATCGGCATCAAGGCTGCTGGCGGACCAGACATGCTTGCGCCGGAGCAGCGGCCCGTTCCGCAACCCGGAACGGGAGAAATCCTCGTGAAGGTTGCCGCGGCCGGCGTGAACCGCCCCGACGTGATGCAGCGCATGGGACTCTATCCTCCGCCGCCCGGCGCGCCTGATATTCCGGGTCTCGAGATTGCGGGAGAAATCGTTGCGCTGCGCTCCGACGTCAAGCGATGGAAAATTGGCGAGCGGATCATGGCCTTGGTTTCAGGTGGAGGATATGCCGAATATTGCGTTGCGCACGAAAGTCACGCGCTGCCGATCTCCGGCCTGTCGATGGTTGAGGCCGCCGCAATTCCGGAAACCTTCTTCACTGTCTGGCACAACGTATTTGAGCGCGGAGGCCTGAAAAGCGGTGAGACTTTGCTCGTGCACGGCGGCTCGTCCGGCATAGGCACGACGGCGATTCAGCTGGCGAAAGCATTCGGCGCTCGCGTTATCACCACCGCGGGTTCACCTGAGAAATGCGACGCCTGCCGCAAGCTCGGTGCCGATGTCGCCGTTAACTATAAGACCGAGGACTTCGTTGCAGCCACGAAAGCCGCGACGAACGACAATGGCGCCGAAGTTATAATGGACATGGTGGGAGGGGATTACATCGCGCGCAATTACGAAGCGGCGGCGGTGGAGGGGCGCATCGTGCAGATTGCTTTTCAGGGCAGCCCGAAGGCGACGGTGGATTTCCGCCGCATTATGCTCAAGCGGCTTCATCACACCGGTTCGACGCTGCGCGCACGTTCGATTCCCGACAAAGCCGCGATTGCGCGCGCGGTGGAAGAAAACGTGCTGCCGCTGATCGTTGCGGGCAAGGTCAAGCCGGTTATCTACAAGACCTTTCCCATGAAAGACGCGCCCGCGGCCCATGCGCTCATGGAAACCAGCGCACACATCGGCAAAATCGTGCTAACACCTTGACGAAAGGTCCGTTTTTTCAGAAGCCGCGAAATCGGCGTAATGTCGGCCTTAAACGCTTTAACAGGGTGCGATTGTTTGCAAATTTCCACTGCGAGCGAGGCGGCAGCTGCGGAACTAAAGAAGCAGCCCTGGAGGGGGGATTTGGCCCGGCTATGACGCGTTGCTTGACAGCGCTGGCGACAGCATTTGCTGTTTCGCTCATTGCAATCTCCGCCGCACGTGCGGTGGATGCCGTCAACGTGCGTCTCGATGCGGCCGCTATCGATCTGACCGCCGCCACCGAAGTCCAAAAAACTGAAGGCGACCGCATCCAGGTTTCCACCGCGCCTGGTCCGGATGGAATTGTTCGCCGCATCGAAGTGCGCGCCCGCGAAGGCAACACCAATTGGGCGGTGCTTGCGCTCACCAACAACAGCGACGAGCAGATCGACCGGTTGATCGTCGTGCCGCATTACCGGATGGTAGGCTCTGGAATCATCTGGCCCGATCTCGGTCTGTCGCGCATCGTCGCGATCACGCCGTCCACCGGTGATCGGCCGGTGCGCCAGGAAGGCACGACCGCCGACGTTTTCCGAATCACGCTCGACCCGGGCACTGTGATCACTCTCGTCGCCGAACTGCGCACCGACAAACTGCCGCAGATCTACCTGTGGGAGCCCGACGCCTACAAGGACAAGGTCAATTCCTTCACTTTGTACTACGGCATCGTCATCGGCATCGCCGGTCTGTTGGCTTTGTTCCTCACCATCCTGTTCGTGGTGAAGGGGTCGATCATGTTTCCAGCCGCCGCCGCGCTTGGCTGGGCGGTATTGATCTACATCGGCATCGATTTCGGGTTCTGGGGCAAGGTCTTCGATATGTCGGCCGGTGCCGAGCGCGTGTGGCGCGCCTGCGGCGAGGCGATCCTGTCGGCAACCCTGCTTGTGTTCCTGTTCGCCTATCTCAACCTGTCGCGCTGGCACGTGCGCTACGCGCACATCACTATCGCCTGGCTTGCCGCACTTGCCGCGCTGATTGCGGTTGCGGTCTTTGATCCGGCCGTCGCCGCCGGCATCGCCCGTATGTCGCTTTTCGGCATCGCCGTGTTCGGTCTTGCCCTCGTTATCTATCTCTCGACGCACGGCTTCGATCGCGCGGTGCTGCTGATCCCGACCTGGCTGCTGCTGGTGGTGTGGACCATGGCAGCCGCGCTGGCGATCCTCGGCCTCGTCACGAATGACATCATCGGCCCGGCACTGCTTGGCGGCCTGGTGCTGATCGTGATGCTGATCGGCTTCACCGTCATGCAGCACGCGTTCGCCGGCGGCATCACGCATGGCATCGTGTCGGACGTCGAACGCCGAGCACTCGCTTTGACCGGCGCCGGAGATCTCATCTGGGACTGGGATGTCTCCGCCGACAAGGTCTTCACCAGCCCGGAAACCGAGCACATGCTCAGTCTCAAACGCGGCACGCTGGAAGGTCCCGCAGCGACGTGGCTCGAGGTGCTCCACCCCCTCGATCGCGATCGCTTCCGCGCTTCGCTTGACGGCATGGTCGAGCAGCGGCGTGGCCGTCTCACCCAGGATTTCCGGCTGGGCACCGCAGATGGCCATTATCTCTGGTTCACGCTCAAGGCGCGCCCGGTGGTTGGTTCCGATGGCGAGGTCGTGCGCCTGGTCGGCACGCTCACCGACGTGACCGATTTCAAGAATGCGGAAGAACGGCTGCTGTTCGACGCGGTCCACGACAATCTCACGGGCCTGCCCAACCGCGAGCTGTTCCTCGACCGCATGAAGGCCGCCTTCGGCTTTGCGCGCGCCGACTCTCAGATCCGTCCTTCTATCGTGGTGATCGATCTTGACCGCTTCAAACAGGTCAACGATTCGGTCGGCATGGCCGTGGGCGATTCCATCCTGCTCACGATCGCCCGTCGGCTGTCTCGTCTGCTCAAGCCACAGGACACACTGGCGCGGCTGTCGGGTGACCAGTTTGCCCTCATCGTGCTGTCGGAGCGAGAACCCGCTCGTATCGTCGCATTCGCGGAGACCATCCGCCGTACGTTGCGCGCGCCGATCGCATTCAACGACCGCGAGATATTCCTCACCGCTTCAATCGGATTGGCGCTCGCCGAAAACGCGGCACACCGGACAGATGAGGTGTTAAAGGACGCCGAGCTGGCGATGTACTACGCCAAGCGTATTGGCGGCGACCGCATCGAGATCTTCAAGCCAGCCATGCGTTCGCGCAAGACCGACCGCCTGACGATGGAATCCGAATTGCGCCGTGCCATCGAGCGCGAGGAGATCAAGGTGCTCTACCAGCCGATCGTGCGGCTGGAGGATCGAGCCATCGCAGGCTTCGAAGCACTGGCACGCTGGGATCACCCGAAGCTCGGCAGGCTGTCGCCAAAGGAATTCATATCGATCGCCGAGGAAATCGGATTGATCGTGGACCTGGGCCTTTTCGTCCTCGACCACACCGCCAAACAACTCGCTCAATGGCAGGCCGCAACCCGCGCGCACGAGCCGGTCTTCGCCAGCGTGAACGTCTCGTCGCGGCAATTGCTGCGCCACGATCTCATCCAAGATCTGCGCGCAGTGCTGGGCCGCACGGCAATTGCGCGCGGGACCCTGAAACTCGAGATCACCGAGTCGCTAGTCATGGAAAACCCGGAACACGCCGCGCAGATGCTGACCAGGATCAAGGAACTCGGCGCCGGTTTGTCGCTCGACGATTTCGGCACCGGACATTCCTCGCTCGCGTATCTGCAACGCTTTCCGTTCGACACGATCAAGATCGATCAGTCGTTCGTGCGCACGACGGCGCGCGGCACGCGGCCGGTTATCCTGCGGTCAATTATCGCGCTTGCACACGATCTCGGAATGGAAGTGGTCGCGGAAGGCGCCGAAACCGATTCAGACGCGGTCGAGCTTTACCAGCTTGGCTGCGAATACGCGCAGGGCTTTGCCTTCGGCGAGCCGATGACGTCAGATGCCGCGCGCGATCTGCTCGTCGACAAGCCGAGCCGCCTGCGCGCCCTCAAGATTGCATCTGAATAAAATCAGGCGTGGCCGGACTCGCTCGACAGCATCCCGAGATCGATGCCGATCTTGCGAAGGGCCTTTTCATATTTCGTGTCAGTGTCCCCTCCGAAGATCAACTCCGGATCCGCGGCGCAGTGAAGCCAGCCGTTCTGTTGAATCTCTTGCTCCAACTGTCCGGGTGCCCAACCAGCATAACCGAGCGCGAGGATCGCACTGGCAGGGCCATTGCCGCGCGCAATCGCCTTGAGGATGTCGAGCGTAGCCGTCAGACAAATTCCCTCATCGATCGGTAGCGTCGAATTCTCGATAAAAAAGTCGGCCGAATGCAAGACGAAGCCACGCCCGGTTTCGACGGGACCGCCCTTAAGCACTTTCACGTCTTCGGCACGGTTCGGAAGCTGGATACGTTCGGCCGCGGGAATCACCTCGAGCTGCACAAGGAGGTCGGGAAATTTGATATTCTGCGCCGGCTGATTGACGATGATGCCCATGGCACCTTCGGTCGAATGCGCACAGACATAGATCACCGCGCGCGTGAAACGCTCGTCGCTCATGGCCGGCATTGCGATCAGCATTTGCCCGTCGAGATAACCCCGCCCCGGCGGTGCGCTCTGCTGCGTCGCTTTGCGTGAAATCTTCATGGCAAAAGGTTACCCGAACGACTCGCCTTTGCAAACGAAGCTTGCGGCGGAAAGTTCAATCTTTCACCGTCATATTCGACAGCACAATTGTGGCGGCGGCCCGCCGAGACCGTGTTCAACGCATGCTCACGATGAATTCAGTGGCGCGGGGTACCGCTACCAACTAGACCAAACGCGATGAGCAATATTCACAGGCCATTTTTCGCATTATTGGCTTCGTGCGTCATGGCGGCCCTGACAGGGACTGCAGCGCGGGCGGCCGACGAATCACCCTGGAATGAAGACGTACGGTCCGCCATCCGGCTGATCGCAGGCAGCAGCAAAGCGGACGACGCTGTGCTGCGCGCTGGAATTGAAGTCAAATTGCAGCCGGGTTGGAAAACCTATTGGCGCTATCCAGGCGATTCCGGAGTGCCTCCGCATTTCGATTTTTCCGGCTCGGAAAATCTCAAGAAAGCCGACGTGCTCTATCCGGCGCCACATCTGTTCACCGACGAGACGGGTCACTCGCTTGGTTACAAGGACACGGTCATATTTCCGGTCGTCGTTTCACCGCAGCAGGCCGGGAAGCCGGTCCGGCTCCGCGTGAAGGTTGACTACGCAGTTTGCGAGAAACTATGCGTGCCCGCCGAAGGCCGCGCCGAACTGATGCTTGTGACCGGCAACAGCAAGCACAATCCGGCGCTGACGACGGCCGAAGCGCACGTGCCAAAGCATGTTACGGCCGCACAGTTGGGCCTCACCGCAAAGCGAACAAACGGCGGAACAAAACCAACAGTAACCGTCGACCTTGGCGCGCCGGCAGGAAAACCCGTTAAACTGTTTGTTGAAGGCCCGACCCCGCAATGGGCTTTGCCCATCCCGAAGCCAGCAAAATCCGCGCCGCCTGGCCGGGCTCAATTCAGCTTCGAGCTTGACGGTCTGCCGCCCGGCGTCGATCCCAAGAGCCCAACCGACCTGATCTTTACGGTTGTTACTGGCGACCGCGCGGTCGAGGTCAAGACTCGTCTCGACTAAACGCCAACAAGGGCGTAATTACCCCAACAAGAAACCAAAGTTATTTGCAACGCGAGAGGATACCCATGCCTATCAAGGTCGGTGATCGATTGCCTGATACGAAGTTCCGCGTCATGACGACCGAAGGTCCGGTCTGGAAAACGACGGACGAAGTTTTCAAGGGACGCAAGGTCGCCCTGTTTGCTGTGCCCGGCGCCTTCACCCCGACCTGCAACAACCTCCACATCCCGAGTTTCCTGAACAACGCGGCTGCCATTAAGGCAAAAGGTGTGCACAGCATCGCGGTGACCGGCGTGAACGATGTGTTCGTCATGGAAGCCTGGAAGAAATCGACGGGCGCGGAAGGAAAGATCGATTTTCTGGCGGACGGCAACGGCGACTTTGCCAAGGCGATCGACATGGCCTTCGACGGATCGGGCAATGGCCTTGGCACCCGCTCCAAGCGTTATTCGATGCT
>DASSYU010000333.1:0-2007 GCA_035703125.1 Pseudolabrys sp.
GCTGAAAAAGCGGCTCGGCGGATAACCTTCGAGGAAGCGGGCAACGGGCATGGGCGTGGCAGATAATCGGTTTCTGTGGGATGAACGAGCGGTTATGGTCGTACCCATGTACCGGCTTCACATAAGCGTGCGGCCGGCGCCGCACACTACGCCGTCAAGAGCGGTCCATGCCGGATAAGGTTCGTATCGCGCTCGATGCCATGGGCGGCGATCACGGCGCGCCCGTGACTTTGCCGGGAGCCGACATTTCGCTCACGCGCCACCCCGACATCGAATTTCTCCTGTTCGGTAACAGCGCCGCAGTTCAGCCGGTTCTCGATAAATTGCCGCGCTTAAAGGCGCACTCGAAGGTCGTGCATACGGAAGTCGCGATCCGAATGGACGACAAGCCGAGCCAGGCTCTGCGCTACGGCCGCTGGAAATCGTCGATGTGGCTTGCGATCGACGCGGTCAAAAAAAGAGATGCCGACGTTGCCGTCTCTGCCGGCAATACCGGTGCGTTGATGGCGATGTCGCGTTTCAATCTTAAGATGATGGAAGGAATTGAGCGCCCGGCCATCGCGGCGCTCTGGCCGACTCTGAAGGGCGAATCCGTGGTGCTCGATGTCGGCGCTTCAATTGGCGCCGATGAAGTGCACCTCGTCAATCTTGCCGCCATGGGCAGCGCGCTGGCGCGGGTACTGTTCGACATCGAGCGGCCGACCGTTGGTCTGCTGAATATCGGCGTCGAGGAGGTCAAAGGACTGGAGCAGGTGCGCGAAGCTGGGCGCATTCTGCGCGAAGGCCAGTTTCCGCATTTCGACTACCATGGCTTCGTCGAGGGTGACGACATCGGCAAGGGTGCGGTGGACGTCGTGGTCACTGAAGGGTTTGCGGGCAACATTGCGCTGAAGACCGCGGAGGGGACGGCGCATCAGCTCGCATCTTATCTACGCGCGGCAATGAATCGCACTTGGGCGGCACGCCTCGGTTATCTGCTTGCGCGCCAGGCCTTCCGCACACTGCGTGACAAGATGGATCCGCGCAAATCGAATGGCGGAGTATTTCTGGGTCTCAACGGCGTTGTGATCAAAAGCCACGGCGGCGCGGATGCTGAAGGCACGGCGTCAGCGATCGACATGGGCTACGACATGGTGCGCTATGAGTTGCTCGAAAAGATCGGGCAATCGATGGCGCGCGACCTGCAGGCAGGAACGACGGCGCGACTCGCGGGCGGAGCAGGCTCGTGACAATTTTGCGTTCGGTTGTGCTCGGCTGCGGCATCTATCTGCCGGCTCGCATCGTCAGTAACGACGAACTCGCGCGTTCCGTTGAGACCACCGATGAGTGGATCGTTCAGCGTACCGGGATTCGCGAGCGCCATATTGCGGCGCCGGGGGAGATGACATCCGATCTCGCACTCAATGCGGCGCGGGCCGCGCTCACAAATGCTCATGCCGAAGCAAGCTCCATCGATTTGATCGTGCTCGCGACCTCGACGCCCGACCAGACCTTCCCGGCTACTGCGGTGTCGGTGCAGGCAGGGTTGGGCATCACGCGCGGCGCGGCCTTTGATCTCCAGGCAGTCTGCTCCGGTTTCGTCTATGCGCTGCAGGTGACCGACGCGTTGCTGCGCAACGGCACCTACGAGCGCGCGCTGGTCATCGGCGCCGAGACGTTTTCGCGCATTCTGGACTGGAGCGATCGCACGACCTGCGTCCTGTTCGGTGATGGCGCCGGCGCCGTGGTGCTCGAGGCGCAGCCGCAGCCCGGGACCCGCGAGGACCGCGGCCTCTTGACGACGCATTTGCGCGCCGACGGACGTCACCGGGCGAAACTCTATGTCGACGGCGGGCCATCATCGACCCAGTCGGTGGGTCACCTGCGCATGGAAGGGCGCGAAGTTTTCAAGCACGCCGTGGCCATGATCACCGACGTCATCGAGGACGCCTTCAAGGCCACAGGCTACAGCGCGGCTGACATCGACTGGTTCGTGCCTCACCAGGCCAACAAGCGAATTATCGATGG
>DASSYU010000517.1:0-17231 GCA_035703125.1 Pseudolabrys sp.
GGCGTTCTTGTCCGACGACGTGAAAGCATAGGCCGCGAGCCCGAACTGCAACGAGTTGGCGCGCTCGACCACCTCGTCGAAGGTCTTGAACGGCACGATCGGCGCCACCGGCCCGAATGGCTCCTCGGTCATGATCTTCGAATCGTCCGGCACATCGGTGATCACAGTCGGCTGAAAAAAGAATCCCTGATTGCCGTGGCGCGAGCCACCGGTCACGATCTTGCCGCCGCGGTCCTTGGCGTCGTTGACAAAGCTTTCCATCGCGTCGAGCCGACGCGGGTTGGCAAGCGGGCCGAGCGTGATGCCTTTCTCGAGACCGTCGCCCATTTTGAGACTCTTCGCATACTCGGTGAAGCGCGCCACGAACTTGCTGTAATTCTTTTCGTGCACGTAAAAGCGCGTCGGCGAGATGCAGACCTGGCCGGCATTGCGATACTTGAATGCCGCGATTGTGTCGGCGGTTTTCTCAGGGTCGGCATCTTCGAAAACGACGACGGGCGAATGCCCGCCAAGCTCCATGGTCGCTTTCTTCATGCCTTTGGCAGCGAGGCCGGCGAGATGCTTGCCAACCGGCACTGAGCCGGTGAAGGAGATCTTCTTGACCGATTTCTTCGGGATCAGATGCTCGGATACTTCCGCCGGCACGCCGAACACGAGATTGAGCACACCCGCCGGCAGGCCGGCATCGGCGAAGCATTTGACCAGCTCAACGCAACTGCCCGGCGTCTCTTCCGACGCCTTGATGACAATCGAGCATCCGGCGGCGAGCGCACCGGCGATCTTGCGCACCGGCGTCAGCGTCGGGAAATTCCACGGTGTGAACGCCGCGACGACGCCGACAGGTTCCTGCAGCACAAGCTGGCGAACGCCCTTCTGCCGGCCCGGAACCACGCGGCCGTAGGTGCGGCGGCCTTCCTCTGCATACCAATCGATGATGTCGGCGCTGGTGAGCACTTCGGCGCGCGATTCGACATAGACCTTGCCCTGCTCCTGGGTCATCACTTTCGAAACGTGGTCAAATCGTTCGCGCAGCAGATCGGCGGCTTTGCGCATGATCTTGGAACGGTCGTAGGCGGACGTTGCTTTCCAGGCCGCAAAGCCCTTTTCGGCAGCGGCAAGTGCAGCATCAAGGTCGCCTTTGCTCGCGTGCGGAAGGTGCGCCAGCGTCTTGCCGGTCGCCGGATTGATCACGTCCTCGCCCTTGCGGCCGTCGCCGTTGAGCCACTTGCCGTCGATATAAAGACCAAGATCGGAATACATGAGACCCTCGTTGTCATCCGGAACAGGATTGCCGCTGGATTAGCACTTTCGGAGGCGTGCCGTCACCTTAATCACGACCCCAGATACGCGCCGCCGCTGACGTGGATCGTCTGCCCGGTGATGTAACGTCCATTGGGGCCGCAGAGAAACCGTACCATCGCCGCGACATCCTGCGGCTTACCGCGTTCGCCGGTGATAGTGCCATGCGTCAGATGATGGGCAGGCGTCTGCGATGAGGCGGGCCGTGTCGTGTCGATCGCACCAGGCACCACGCAATTCGCGGTGATCTTGTCGGCTGCGAGATCGTGCGCAAGACCGCGCGACAAGCCAACCAGCGCGGATTTCGCCGTCATGACATGGGTGCGGTCTTTCGAGCCGATATGCGCGCTCATACCGCCGATATTGACGATGCTGCCGCCGTTTTTCCGCAGCGCCGGTAGGCAGGCATGCACGCACCGGAAGGTGCCATCGAGGATGACGTTCATCACCTCGCGCCATTCCGCGAAACTCATGCCGGAAATATGTTTCTCGCGCCGCAATGCCGCGTTGTTGACGAGGATATCGATGCGCCCAAATTTCTGCAGCGCTGCGTCAGCGAGCGCAACCGCGGTCTTGTCATCGCCGACGTCGCCAAGAACGGCGATCGCCTTGCCGCCGGCCTTCGCGATCTCGCCGACGACGCCATCGGCCTCCGCCTTGTTCGACCGGACATTCACGACAATGGCAGCGCCCGCTTCCGCCAGCGCCAATGCGATCGCACGGCCGATATTGCGTCCGGCACCGGTGACGATGGCAACTTTCCCGGCGAGTTCTTTGCCCTCAGCCATGAGATCTCATTACCCTCTCAAAAACGCCAAGTCGACCTTGCCTTCATAAAGCTTCATCAGCTGTTTGAGCGCGCCGGAAGCGCGCTTGTCATCCCAACCGCCATGACGGACGTTGAGCGTGAACTTCTCTTCGATGTCCGCACGTGTTAGCGGCTCCTTCGCTCCGCCGCGGAAATGCGGTTGGCGTTCCTCGACCACGCTACCGTCATTGAGCACGGCGCGGATATGTCCGGTGAAATTATTGGGATAAGGATTATCGGGGTCGATCACGTAACGAACCTTTGACGCAACTGCCAGCACGTCCTTGTCGCGCACTGCCTGATCGGTGAAAGCCTCAAGGCCAACGCCGCCGCGCACAAAGCCGGTCGCCAATATGAAAGGCGTCGCGAATTTCGCCGCATAGCCATTCGGCGGCCGCTGCTTGTCGGAAAGCGGCTCCCACAGGCGGTGCACGGTGCCCTCGGCTGCTTCGCAGACCATTTCCTTGATATCGCCGGCCTTGATGCCGCGCGCGGCGAGGCGCTTCGCACAGTCGATATAAGGATGCGCCATGGTCCCGCAGGGATACGGCTTAAACGCGAGCGTTTCCGTCACCCATTTTTCCCCAAAACCGCCGGTGAGCGCTTCATAGTCACCTTGCGTCGTGTGCGCAAAACCATGGAACAGCCCATGCACGCCTTCGAACACCGTACGCGGTCCAAGAAAGCCACCACGTGCAAGCAGTGCTGCGCGGAAGCCAGATTGCGCCGCCCAGCCAGGATGCAACCGCTTCGTCCACGCGCCTTCGGCGAGGTACTCGATGATGCCGCCCGCGAAGCTCGCCGCGATCCCAAGCGCATCAACAATTTGCTTCGTATTCAGGCCTAGCGCGGCACCAACGCCGGCCGCGGCCCCCATTACGCCGAAAATTGCCGTTGGATGAAAACCGGACTTGTGCACCGCTTTCGGCACGACCGTGCTCAAGCGGCACATGACCTCAGTTCCAACCGCAATACCGAGCAAAGCGGCGGGCCCGTCGGGCCGATGCCGCTCGCAGGCTGCGAGGACCGCCGGCACGATCACTGCGCCGGCATGGACGGGTCCGCCCTCGAAGGTATCGTCGAAATCCTCGCCATGCGCCGCGGTGCCGTTAATGAAGGCCGCGCTCGCCGTGCTGAAGGTGCGTGCGTGGCCGATCGCCGTACAGGGCCCGTCATCGTCGCAGCCGGCGAGTGCGCTCCTGATGTAGTCTTCGTTGCGCGCCGTCACGCATAGGCCAATGACGTCGATCAGAAGATCCTCGCATTTCCGCTGCACCGTGGGCGGTAGCCTTTCGACGCGCAGGGTGGCCACGCGTTCGGCCAGATGTTCGGCAACGGAAGTCTTCGGGAGGTTACTGGTCGCCACGATTATCCCACCGCGACGTTGCGGCGCGCATTGCCGCCGCGCAGGCTGTTAGCCAGCGCTACGACGACGAAGGTGATGACCAGCATCAGCAGCCCGAGCACCGCGATGGCGGCGAGATCGCCGCTCTCGTTGAGATCGTAAATAAGCACCGATAAGACCTTGGTTTCCGAGGTGAATAGCATGATCGCCGCCGATAATTCGCGGATCACGCCGACGAAGACGAAACACCATGTCGCGATCACGCTGGTGCGCAATAGCGGCGCGGTGATCTGCCACAATGAACGCAGTCTTGTGGCGCCAAGGATGCGGCTCGCATCCTCCAGTTCGGGATGTACCGCGTGCAGCGCGGACTGCATCTGCTGGTAGGCCGCCGGCAAGCTCAGGGTGACGAAGGCAATCAGTAGAATCCACAAGGTGCCGTAGAGGACGAAGGGCGGCCGCGTATAGGTGAAGAACAGCCCGACGCCGAGCACAATGCCGGGAATGGCGACCGGTGCGGTGGCAAGAAACCCAAGCGTGCGGTGCCCGGCGACCGCCTGCCGCGCGGTGACGTAAGAGATCACCACCGCGAGGATCGTGCCGGCCGTCGCCGCCAGCGTACCAAGGATGAAGGTATTGCGTAGCGCAAGCTGCGTCGCCGACAACTCGTAGAAAACGAAATGCAGGTTCTGCAAGGTGAAATTATTAAACCACACCAGATGCGAAGCGACCTTGGAGAATGACGCGTTGAGCAGTGCGAAATAAGGCAGAAACACCGGGCACATCAGCACAAGCATGGCGACTGCCAGCAGTACCCAGCGCCAGCCGCCGAGCCGCACGATGCGTGGCTCGCTGTTCTTGCCGCCGACGACGGAGTATCCGCGCCTGCCGAGCACCATGTGCTCCGCGCGCAACAATATCACCGTAAGAATGAGAAGCGGGAGCGAAGCGGCTGCAGCCAGTTCCGGCTTCGGCGGAAACTGGAACAGGCTCCAGATCTTGGTCGTCATGGTATGGAAGCCGGCCGGCATCGCCAGAATCGCCGGCGAGCCAAACAGGGTCATTGCCTGCAGGAAAGCGACCAGTGCACCCGCCAGCATCGCAGGAAGAGCGAGCGGAATAGTGATACGGCGGGCCGTATCCCAGGCTCTGCCGCCGAGAATAGCGGACGCGTCTTCCAAATCGCCGGGGGTACGATCGAGCGAATTGGCGACCAGCACGAAGACATAAGGAAACGTGTAGCAGCTGATGACGAACACCAGACCTGTGAAGCTGTAGATATTAAGCAGGTGGAAGTCCTGCTGGGCGCCAGTGAGCTCGCGATAAAGCTGATTGAGCAGCCCGCTGTTCGGAGCCGCCAGCAGTTCCCAGGCAATCGCTCCCAAGAATGGCGGGGTCACGAACGACGCGGTCACCAGCAGACGAACCGTGCGACGCAGCGGCATATCGGTGCGCGCCACCAGCCAGCCCATGGGCGCCGCCACCGCGCAGCAAATTAGCGCCGACAAGGTAGCGAGCGCAAAAGTGGTCAATAGCGGGTCGAGATAGGCCGCGTCGGACACCAGCCGATGGAAATTGTCGAGGGTGAACGCACCGCTCTTGTTGGTGAAGGCGTAGAAGAACAGCCATGAGAGCGGCATCGCGATCAGCGCGAAAAGAATCGCCGCGAAGGCGAGCAGCACCGGCTTCGACAGATCGAAGCCGAGCCGCCGCCTTGCAATCGGTGCGGTTGATGCGACCGCCGTCATCGAACAGACCGGTTGGAGGAAAGAAAGGCCTCCCCCATGTTGGGGGGAGGCTCGAACTGTTACACACGAAAGATCTTGACGTAGCGCGTCTTGATCTGTTCGCTGTTTTTAAGTACGGCCGCTGCATCATCTTTCATCAACTTGATCTTGCTCAGCGGCGTACGGCCTTGATGTTCCGGGACTTGCGGATGCACGGACCGCAAGCCGCCGATTTCGACGGCGAGCTTCTGGCACTCCGGCGAGAAACAGAAGCTCTGGAACAGCCGTGCCGCGTTCGGATTCGGCGCCGCCTTGAACAGGCCGTTAGGGCCGATGATGATCGGCGTGCCTTCCGTGGCGTAAACCGGCTCGACCGGCTGGCCTTTCTCCTTTTCCTGGAAGATCAGGTATTCGACGCCGTCCGCCTGGATCGCGCGCTCGCCGAGCGCGAGCTTCTTCGGCGGGTCAGCTGCCGACTGCACCTGCAGGATGTTCTGCTGCGCGAGCTTCTCGAAGTAGCTCCAGCCGAGATCGCGTGAGACCTGGTAGGTCGCGGTCATGATGGTGCCGCTGTAACCCGGATGCGCCTTGATGATCTTGCCCTTCCATTTCGGATCGAGCAGGTCGGCGAAGCTTTTCGGAGCCTCTTCCTTCTTCACCAGGTTGGTGTTGTAGGCGATCACGCACAGGAACACGCGGAAGCTGGCGAACATGCCGTCGACGTCCTTGTGGTCGGCCGGATAGAATTTCGCGACGTCTTCCGGAACGTAGGGCGAGAGCATGCCCTGATCCTTCCAGTAGACGAGATGTGATGCATCGGACGAATTGACCACATCGACCGCGTGCACATTCGCAGTGTATTCCTGACCGATGCGCTGCAGCAGACGTTCCGCGCCGGTGCGCTCCACTTTGCACGTCACACCGGGATATTTCGCTTCGAAGGCCTTGCCGATCTGCTCAGAGAGCTTGAGGTCGACAGAGGTGTACCAGACCACCTTGCCTTCTTTCTTTGCCGCTTCGATCAGCGCCGGCGTGACGGCCGTCGCCGGCGGTGCCGCCGACATGACTGTCGTCGAGAACGCGGCGCCGGCAGCGAGCGCACTCGAGCCGATCAGCACGTCGCGACGTGAAATTCTTGACCCCATCATTGATTTTCCTCCATGCGCGGTTCTTCGTCTCGCCCCTCGATTTCGTCATTTTGCCAGTGCACGGCAGCGGTCCGGCGGAAAATGCAGCCAAACGGCGGCGCCTTGCCGGATATTCTCGGCGGCACCGGTAAGCACGCGCAACTGCGTGCCGTCCTTGACCTCAACCATATAGTCCCGGCTGCCACCGAGAAAGACCTGCCGCACCACTGTCGCCGGCACGACGTTTTCGCCCTGCCGCTGCGCCGCCGAGATCGAGATGTCATGCGGACGGACCGAGACCGGCGTCGACGTCCCGGTCTTGATTGCCTCGCCACTACATCGAAGCGGCGTCCCCGCAAAGTCGATCCGCGCAGCATCGAGACCTTTGCCTTTGATAACGTTGCTCGAGCCGATGAAGCGTGCGACGAACTCCGAACGTGGCCTATCGTAAATCTCCTCCGGTGAACCTGCCTGCTCGACCTTGCCGGCATTCATCACCGCAATCAGATCGGCTGTCGTCATGGCTTCGGACTGATCGTGCGTGACGTAGACCGTGGTGTACCGGTAAGCGTCGTGCAGACGGCGCACCTCGAACCTCATCTCCTCACGCAAGTTTGCATCGAGATTGGAAAGCGGCTCGTCGAGCAGCAGCGTCTCGGGCTCGACGATCAGTGCACGCGCCAGGGCAACACGCTGCTGTTGTCCGCCCGACAATTCGCCGGGGTAACGCTGCGCCAGTGGCGCCAGCTTCGTCGTCCCAAGAATGGCGTCGAGCTTCTTGCCGATCGTATCGCGGTCCATCTTCCTCAGCTTCAAGCCATAGATGATGTTTTCGGCGACCGTCATATGCGGCCACAGCGCGTAACTCTGGAAAATCATCGACATGTTGCGCCGTTCGGGCGGCAGGGTGTTTGCCGGCGACGACACCAGTCGGTCGCCAACGCGAATTTCGCCCTCGCTGGGTTCTATGAACCCCGCAATCAGCCGCAGCGTTGTCGTCTTGCCGCAGCCCGATGGACCGAGCAGACACACGAGATGACCGTGCTCTATGGTAAGTGACACATCGTCGACTACGGCAGCATTGCCGTATCGCTTTGTCAGGCCCCGCAACTCGACCGACGCCACGCGCTTCCTCCCCTGTGCCCGCCGCTAGTCGCGGCTGTCATTTGATATTTCTTGTACCAACACCGCACACGAACGTCCCTTCGGCCCTTACTCCTTGATTTATGAGCCGGTAAATGCCGGCTTGCGCTTCTCCATGAAAGCCTTGCGGCCCTCGACATAATCCCTACTGGCAAAGCATTGCGCCACCAGATCGTCGCAACGCTTGAGATCGCGTTTGCCCTCGTCCTTGACCACTTCACCGACAATATATTTGACGGAATTGACCGTAAGCGGCGCGTTGCCGCTGATCGTCTCGGCGTAGTCCTTCACGTATTTCTCGACCTCCGCGTCGGAAAGCACCCGGTTGACCAGGCCCATCTGCAGCGCTTCCGCGGCGCTGAACTGGCGTGCGGTGAAAAAGATCTCCTTCGCGAAGGACGGGCCGACCACATCCACCAGCTTCTTAATGCCCTTAAAGCCGTAGCCAAGACCAAGTTTCGCCGCAGGCACGCCGAATTTGGAATTGTCCGAGCAGATGCGCAGGTCGCAGCACAGTGCGAGGCCGACACCGCCACCGATGCAGTAGCCGCGGATCATCGCAATGGTCGGCTTTGGAAATTCGTAGACCGCCGTGTTTGCTTGATCGACCGCGGCGTTGTAGCGGTCGATTGCGTCCTTGCCGGAGCGCTCGCTCTCGAATTTGGAAATGTCGGCGCCGGAAACGAAAGCCTTGCCGCCGGCGCCGGTCAGCACCGCGACGCGAATCGCGTTGTCAGCGGCAAAATCGGCAAGAATCCCCGAGGCCGCGTCCCACATCTCCAGCGACACCGCGTTGTGTCGTTCCGGATTGTTGAAGATGAGATAGCCGACGCCGCCCTCCTTGCGGGACTGCATCTTGTCGGTCTGGGTCATTCACGTGCTCCTTCGTCGTCACTACTCTCAAGCTCTGGCGGACAGCCTTATACCGCCTGTGCCTTGTGCAGCTCGGCAATCTCATTATCGGCGAAGCCGAATTCCTTGAGCACTTCGTCGGTATGCTGGCCTTGCGCCGGAGGCGTCGCCACGATCTTGCTTGGTGTGCGCGAAAGCTTCACTGGCTGACCAACAAAAACCTGCTCGCTACCGTCGGAACGCTTCGCAGCTTGCGCGATACCGACGTGCTTTACCTGCTCGTCCGCGAACATCTCGTCGATTGCGTAGATTGGCCCACATGGCACGCCGATCTTGTTGAAGACATCTATCCATTCGGCGCTGGTCTTGTGTACGGTCCGCTTGTCGATCTCGGCGTTGAGCGCGTCGCGGTTTTTCGAGCGCAGCGCGCCGGTCGTGTAATCGGGATGCTTGATGAGCTCCGGCGCCTGAAGCGCGTTGCACAGCCGTTCCCACATCACCTGACCGGTCGATGCGATATTGATGTGGCCGTCCTTGGTCCTGAATACTCCGGTCGGAATGCTGGTCGGATGATTGTTGCCGGCCTGTTTCGCGACCTCGTGCATCTGCAGCCAGCGCGCGGCCTGGAAATCAAGCATGAATATCTGCGCCTGCAGCAACGACGTGTTGACCCATTGGCCTTCGCCGGAGACTTCGCGCTCGAGCAACGCGACCATAATGCCGAGTGCACAAAACAGGCCGGCTGAAAGATCCGCGATCGGAATGCCGACGCGCACCGGCCCCTGGCCCGGCAGCCCCGTGATCGACATCAACCCGCCCATGCCCTGCGCAATCTGGTCGAAGCCTGGGCGATCGCGATAGGGCCCGTCCTGGCCGAAGCCGGAGATACTGCCGAGCACAATGCGTTTGTTGATCTTCTTCAACGACTCGTAATCGATACCAAGCCGGTCCTTCACGTCTGGGCGGAAATTCTCCACCACGACGTCCGCTTTTTCGACCATACGCCTGAACGCCGCGAGGCCCTGCGGCGATTTCAGATCAAGCGTGATGCTGCGTTTGTTGCGATGCAGGTTCTGGAAATCGGCATTCGAGCGCGGTCCGCCGGGCCCTTCGCCTTTTTCCAGATGGGGCGGCGTCTCAATCTTGATGACGTTGGCGCCCCAGTCGGCGAGCTGGCGCACGCAGGTCGGCCCCGATCGCACGCGTGTCAGATCGAGCACGGTAAAGCGCGAAAGGGCCGAAGAGGCCCTGGGAAACGGCATTATGAGAACTCCGGAGTGTCTTTCTGGCCCAGGACTGGGTTTCCGGCCCGACATTCCCCGATCTACGGGGGCTTGTCTATTGCATCGGCGGCCCGGCCCGGAACGAAATGTCGGGCTGGCAAGGCCGAAAAAGGCTTTTATTCATCATGTGCGGCAGCAATCCCCGCTTACGCCTTGAAAAGACCACGAGCACCTGTCATATGACCGCTAACGGAAGAAAGACCCGATCTCGGGTTTGCGGGCTGCGTGCACGAAACTCATTAAAACGAATTTCGCCCCGCCTCCTCCGTTTTTCCAACAAGCGACAACCCTGGCCACGCGGGATGTCTTAAAGAACCCGCGATTCCGCCGGCTGCACCCGCAGCACGGCCGGTTCGCCGTACGTATAAGAAAGAGACTCATTGACTTCATTTAACGAATTCGGCCTCGCTGAGCCGATCCTTCGCGCACTCGCACAAGAGAAATACGTCACTCCAACCCCGATCCAGACCCAGACCATCCCCCTTGCGTGCCAGAGCCGCGATGTCATCGGCATCGCGCAGACCGGCACCGGCAAGACCGCGGCTTTCGCGCTGCCGATTCTGAATCATCTCTTCAACAAGCGTCAGCGCCCCGCGCAGAAATCCTGCCGCGTGCTGGTGCTTTCGCCAACACGCGAATTGTCCGGCCAGATCGCCGACAGTTTCCGCGCCTATGGCCGTCACATCCGCCCGCTCGAGATCGCGCTCGCGATCGGCGGAGTGCCCATCAACCGGCAGGTGCGCGCGCTTGCGCGCGGCGCCGAAGTGCTGGTTGCAACGCCCGGCCGCCTGCTCGATCTGGTTCACCAGCGCGCGCTGCGCCTCGACCAGATCGAGGTGCTGGTGCTCGATGAGGCCGATCGCATGCTCGACATGGGCTTCATCCACGACATCAAGAAGATCGTCGCCATGCTGCCGAAGCAGCGGCAGACGTTGTTCTTCTCGGCAACCATGCCGCAGGAAATCACCAGACTCGCTGATGCGATGCTGCGCGAGCCCGCCCGCGTGGCCGTGACGCCTCAAGCCACGACCGTCGACCGAATCGAGCAGCGCGTCATCCTCACCGAAAAGGCATCGAAGGCATCGCTACTGATCGAGGTGCTCAAAACCGAAAAGACCGACCGCGTTCTGGTGTTCACCCGGACCAAGCATGGCGCCGACAAGGTGGTACGCGGATTGCAAAAAGCGGGTCACGCCGCCGAAGCGATCCATGGCAACAAGTCGCAGAACCAGCGCGAGCGCGTTCTCGCGGCGTTCCGCAACGGCCGACTGCGCACGCTGATTGCCACCGACATCGCCGCCCGCGGCATTGACGTCGACGGCGTCAGCCACGTGGTCAACTACGATCTTCCGAACATCCCCGAAAGCTATGTCCATCGCATTGGCCGCACAGCGCGCGCCGGCGCCGAGGGCGTGGCGATCTCGTTCTGCGACCATGAGGAGCGGGCCTACCTGCGCGATATCGAGCGGCTGATCCGCATGACCATCCCGGCAACCGACCGGCGCACAGGCAAGCCGGCGGGCCATGCGCCTTCGCAACCGGCGGAGGCCCGCCACGGCGGCCGACCGCCGCATCGCGGCAAGCAACAGCGCGGTCACCGAGGTGGCCACGGCGGCGGTCATGGCCGTCCCAGCAACAACGGCCACCGGCCCCATAGCGGCGGCAATGGCCGCCAAGACCGTCCGAGCCAGAACGGTCACCCCGCGCACCGGCAAGACGCTACGGCAGGGGAGCCAAGCGGCATCGGAAATGTTACATTTCTGAAGCGCCCGAATGAGCCGCGCCGCAGCGCCGGCCACCGGCCACGGTGAGGCAATTGGAGTCGACTGGATGGCGAAAGAAGAGCTGCTGGAGTTTGATGGTACCGTCACCGAGGTTCTCCCGGACGGCAACTTCCGGGTGAAGCTCGACAACGATCACGAGGTTTTGGCCTACACGGCCGGCAAGATGCGCAAATTCCGCATCCGTACGGGCGTCGGCGACCGGGTGATCGTCGAAATGTCGCCCTACGATCTGCAGCGCGGGCGCATCAGTTTCCGTCATAAAGGCGACGCGCCGGCCGCCGCCCCGCAGCAGCGCCGTCCGAACTTCCGCGGCAGACGTTAGGCGGCCATCACACCAGAAAGTTGGGGGCATCACAGGAGTTGCACGCGCCGATGTCCCTTTCCTTCCTCCACCGTATCGTGCTGGCGATTGTCCTTGCCGGCACGTTTCAATCCGCAAATGCAGACGACGCCACCAAAAGCCGCGTGCAACCGGCTGGCGAACAGACTGCTGCCGAACGGCAGGAGACCGCGAAAGGCGTGCTGCGGCTGCTGCCGGCCGATGCCGTCACCGAGCATTCCATCGACACGTCCCGCGGGAAGCTTGCCTACACAGCGACCGCCGGCACGCTGGCGTTCTACGATCAATCGGGCGAGCAAAGCGCGTCGGTGTTCTACACCGCCTATGTTGCAAAAACCGGCGTCGCAAACCGTCCTCTGACATTTGTCTTCAATGGCGGGCCAGGCGCGGCATCTGCTTTTCTGCATCTTGGCCTTGTCGGTCCACGGATTCTCGATTTCGGGCCGGACCCGCACGACGCCACGCGCGCAATGTTGCGCGATAATCCCGACACCTGGCTCGCCTTCACCGATCTGGTCTTGATCGACCCCATCGGCACTGGTTGGAGCCGAGCGGTCAAAAGCGACGGCAGCAAGACTTTCTGGAGCGTGCGCAGCGACGCCGACGCCATGGCCAAGGCGATTGCGCTTTACGTCACCAAGAACAATCGCGCCAGCTCGCCGAAATATCTGTTGGGCGAAAGTTATGGCGGCTTCCGTGCCGCCAAGACCGCGCGGGCAGTCCAGCGCGATCAGGGAATTACGATCAACGGCATCGTGATGCTCTCGCCTTTTCTGGAGGGCTGGTTGACCTTCGGCGATGACGGCTCGGCGCTGCACGCCGCCTTGCAGCTGCCGTCGCTGGTCGCCGCCGCGCTCGAACGCAAGCATGCGTTCACGACCGAGGCGCTCGCGGCGGCGGAAAAATTTGCGATGACCGAGTATCTGACGACGCTGGCGGGAGCGGCTCCGAAAGGCGAAGCAGGAACGGCGTTCTATAATCGGGTGGCGCAGATGACCGGCTTACCGCTCGATGCCGTCACTCAGGCTCGCGGCTTTGCTGCAAGAGCTTACGTGAAAAACTTGCGCGCCGGGGAAGGCAAGATTGTTAGCCGCTACGATGCCGCCTTCGCGGTAGACGACCCCTATCCTGAGTTGCGGTCACCGCGCGGGCCCGACCCAATTCTTGACACGGTCACGCGTGCCTATGGTGGCGCCATGGCGACCTACGCGCGCAATGAACTCGGCTTCAAGACCGAGATGACTTATGCGCTTCTCGCCGGCGATGTCACCAACCATTGGGACTGGCAGGGCGGTCGTGGGCAAGCGAGCGCCGAGGACGATTTGCGCGTGCTGCTCGCGTTCGGTCCGTCGTTCCGCCTCCTGATCGCGCACGGTTATTCCGATATGATTACGCCCTACGCCATGACGCGCTATGTGCTCGACCACATGCCGGCCTTCGATCCGCCCGGCCGCGTGCAACTCAGGCTGTATCGAGGCGGGCATATGCTCTATCTGGACCCGGATTCCCGTAAGGCGTTCAGCACCGACGCGGCGGTGTTTTTTCGGGACAAAGAGTAGGTTTAACCCGTCAGCGGGACGGGCTCTTGGAGACGCTATTTCCGGCGTCTTTGCCAGTGAGCGCCCATAAAAAATCACGCTCGTATCCCTGGTAGAGACGCTCGGCTCCTGCCGAGCTTAGATGGCTCGTATCAAAGAAAAAAAGCTCGGTACCCTTGTTCGGGCGGCATTCCGTTTCGGTACAGAAGAGATTGATCGGATCGATAAGTCTGACGTTTTCGAAAGGAGCGACCGCCTGACGAAGGACCGTCATTGTGCGTTCTCGCCTTACATCGACTTTTTCTCGAAGGATCGAACACGTATCGGATCCAACGCGAATTGTCTTGACGACACAGGCCGGCGAGTACCACGGGAATTCGGGCAGCGGGGCAATGACCAGGACACGCCGGACACCTGCGCGTTTCGCATCCGAGAGTGTTGCGGCAAGACCCGCAGCCAGTATTTCATAAGGGTCTTTCTTGGCCTGACCATCGATCATAAGGAATGAACGGTGGAACGGATCCGACTGAGGCAATCCGAGATAGAAATTCCATCGTACTGTAATGATCGTAAATTCTGCCCCCTGGAATGCGTTTGTATCAAACGAATCGCACCGAGCGGCAGGCCTTCCGCGCCCATCCTTCACCGCCGTCCTGAGCGGCGGGCATCCGACCTCGAATACCGACGTTAGGCTGGCACCGACCCGCTGGGCGTAATCCTTGAACGACTGCTCGATGACGAGCGCATGCGAATCTCCCATCAGGACGCCGCGATGTGAAACGGGTGGATAGTCGCGACCGGTAACTTGAGGTGGCCCGAGGCCCGACAGTTGAGGAAGCATGAGGGGAGTAATACGCAGCGACCATAGATATCCCAAGCTGGCAACCAACACGCACGACGCAGTTCCCAGGGCTACAACGGCAGCAGGGCGGAATTCGCATTTTTTCCGCAGCCGTCGCACCGGCAATTCGACAAAACGATAGGTGAGAACCGCAAGCGCCAATGACAGAGCCGCAGCGCCGATCTCCTCGGCAAAGCTCTGTTCGCCGAAGTTCATTGTGCGAACGAATGAGATGAGCGGCCAATGCCACAGGTACCAGGGGTAAGAAACGAGGCCGATCCAGACCATTGGCCGCGTTGCGAGAGCACGCGCAACGACGTTACGAGGTTCAATTAACCCGCTAACGATGATCAAAGTGGCACCGATGACGGGGACTGCCGCCCAATAAAAGGGGTAGAGCATGTCGGCGTCGAAGCAAGAAACGGCGATCGCAATGGCGGCTGCGCCGGCGATCGCGAGGCTCTTATTGACGAATACGGGTAACCGGCTGACGACCGCGGCGAACGCCGGCACCGCTCCGCCGAGGATGACCATCCACGTGTCGGCATAATGTAAAATGAAACGTTGGGTCTAATGGACGGGTACGTGAATATTACGCACGCAACGAACGACACGATGCCCAGTGCGAAAGTAACCGCGATCCAGGTTTTGCGACGATTTTCCGGCTTCATTTTTGCCGTCGTCGCGGTCATGGCAAGCAATGTCAGCGGCGCCAGAAGATAGAACTGCTCCTCGACCGCAAGCGACCACATGTGCAGCAGCGGCTTGGTGACCGCGGCCATGTCGAAATAACCCGTGTGCGATAAAAAGTGATGGTTCGCAAACATGATCCCGGACAGGAAAAAAGATTCCGCAAAATCTTTTGGATCGGCTTGCATGAAAATCGTTGTGGAGAGCGCAAGGCACACCACCATGACCAGCAGAAACGCCGGCAAAATGCGGAAAGTCCTGCGTGTAGCAAAGTCGAGAATGCTGAACCGCTTGTTCTCGATATCCTCGGCGATCTGATTGATAATCAGATAGCCCGAGATAACAAAAAAGATGTCGACGCCAACAAATCCGCCGCTAAACCCGGGCAGGCTGATGTGGGACCCAACAACCGTAAGAATTGCAATCGCGCGCAGGCCGTCGATAAATGGTCTGTAAGTTCGAACTTCGTGAATTGAAGCGATTGATGCCCGCATGATGCCAAAGCGCTAATCCGAGAATACCGAATTGGCACCGGTCGGGCCGACGCCGCCGCACATGCTACTTCTTCAGAATGCTCTTCAGAAGCATCGCATGCACGCCTTTGACGTTGTTCACCGTCTGCGTCACGTGCAGATCGCCGGCGAAGCTGCACATGGCATAGGCTTCGTCCTTGTGGATGCCGGTCATGCTGACAATCCAGTCGATCATTTCCTTCAGCGCCTGACGGGCGGCATCGTCGAGATCGGTATCAAGACCGAACGTGATGTAGTGGGTCGGGGTCTCCGCACGCGGCATCTTCCAGCCGAGCTTCTTTTTCACGTTGAACTCGAATGTGCCCGTGAGCGCGGTCTCGATCGCGGTTCCGTCGACCTCGCCATCGCCCTGCGCCGCATGGCCATCTCCCGTCGAAAACAGCGCGCCCTCGTTCCACACCGGAAGATAGATCGTGCTTCCGGCCGTCAATTCCTTGCAGTCGAGGTTGCCGCCGAATTCGCGCGGCTCTTTGCTGTTCTGCCGCCCGAACACCGCGGCAGGCGCCACCGCGAGTTGGCCGAAGAACGGCGCCATCGGGATCTTGTAGCCGGATGCCGTGGTCGCAACGTTCGCTTTCAGATCGAGCGGGACATGAATGATCCTGGTGTAGGGAAAGTCCTCCGGGATCGTGCCCATGTAACCGCGGAAGAGATTCCACCCCCAGTTTTGTCGGAGTTTGATGTCGAGGATTTTGACCTCGAGCACGTCTCCGATCGCCGCGTCGCGGATATAGACCGGCCCGGTGAAGATGTGATTGCCGGATCCCTTCTTCACTTTCTGGTGGATCTCGACGATATCCGGAAGGATGTCGAAGCCGCTGTCCTTCGCCGGCATCCATTCCGGATTGCAGGTGGCGCACTCGATCGTTACCCGCTCGCCGGAATCGATGGTGAGCGCGGGCTTGATGGCTGCATCGAGGTAGCCCCAGTGCACCGTCTCGGGCGTTGCCCGCAAAAGCTTGGTGGTCGCGTTCGCTGTGGTGCTCACATTCATGGCAAACCTCAACTGCCGGGGATAATCCCAGGCTCCATGCTGTAACAGTACTTCGAGATCTCGCCGGCCCGCGTGAACCAGATCTGGTCGGCGTGTTTGTGCTGGACGCAGTGCTTGAGTGCCTGACGCAGCGGACGCAGGCGGAACGGCTGTCCGAGAATGAAGCCGTGCAGCGACAGAGCGAAGACGAGCGGTTGCTTTTCCGACGTTTCGAGCAGTTCTTCGAACTGGTCGACGACCATGTCGGCGAACTGCCGTCCCGTGTGGTCGCGCAGCGCCAGCGTGCCCGCGTCGTTGAGCTCCATCGGATAAGGCACCGACAGCAGCGGGCCTGAGCGCGTGCGCATCCAGATCGGCTGGTCGTCGACCGGCCAGTCGAGCAGGTGCGTGAATCCGCACTCCTTGAGGAGATCAGGCGTGACGCTCGTCTCGGCGGCGCCCGCTCCCATCCAGCCGGTCGGTCGTACACCGACATGCTTCGTGATAACGTCGACGCATTCCTGAATAACGCGGCGCTCGTCGTCTTCCCACATCCCGCGCAGCACCTCGGCATTGGTGCGGCCGTGGCCGAGCACGTCGTCGCCCCGTTGTTTGATCTTCTCGACGATATCCGGATATTCGTAGCACACCGCCGAATTCAGCAGGATCGAGGCAGGCAACTTGAGCTCGTCGAGAATCTCGAAGAAGCGCCAGTTGCCGACGCGATTGCCGTAATCACGCCACGCGTAGTTGCGCGAGGTCTGCGGACCCGAGCGGTTATGCGGATCGATACCCAGTCCTGCCTGGAAAGCGAAGTGCTCGATATTGAGCGCGACGTAGAACGCCAGCCGCTTGCCGCCGGGCCACGAATAGTGCTTGCGCTTCGTGATCGGCAAGAAATCGTATCGTTTGTGGTGAGGCAGCTTGAGCATGCGTTACTTCCCCCGA
>DASSYU010000560.1:0-4334 GCA_035703125.1 Pseudolabrys sp.
GGCGGCGGCCGACCTGCTGGCCGAGTTGCACGGCGATACACCGCCAGGCATCGTGCCGGTCGAACCGGGTGTCGACTACCAATTGCCGCACTACGACATGGAGGCATTTCTGATCGAAGCCGAGCTGCTGCTTGATTGGTACCTGCCCAAGCTCGGTGTGAATATCAACGACATCAAACGCAATGCTTTTCGATCACACTGGCAGGAATTGCTCCTGCCATTGACCACCGGCCCGCAGACCTGGGTGCTGCGCGACTTTCATTCCCCTAATCTGCTGTGGTTGCCGGAACGCGAAGGTATTGCGCGCGTCGGGTTACTCGACTTTCAGGATGCACTGATGGGGCCTGCCGCCTACGATCTTGCATCACTGCTGCAAGACGCGCGCGTCGACGTGCCTGAAATGATGGAGATCGCCTTGTTGTCACGCTACGTGCGCGCGCGCATGCGCAAAGGACCCTTTGAAGCGTCCGATTTCGCGCGCGGCTACGCGACACTCGCCGCGCAGCGCACCTCAAAAATCCTCGGCATATTCGCGCGGCTCGAACGCCGCGACCACAAGCCGCAATATCTGCGGCACATGCCGCGCGTCTGGAACTATCTGCAACGATCGCTGGCTCACCCGGACCTCGCGCCTCTCGCCACCTGGTACCGCACCAACGTGCCGGCATTGAAGATCTAGATGGGCGACTCCGGAAAAAACACGCTGCGTTGCGCCATGGTGCTGGCGGCCGGACTCGGCACGCGCATGCGTCCGCTGACCGACACGATGCCGAAGCCGCTCGTGCGGGTCGCGGGCAAACCGCTCATTGACCATGTGCTCGATCGTCTCGCCAACGCCGGCGTCGAAAAGGCCGTCATCAACGTGCATCACTTCGCCAAACAGCTCATCGATCACCTCGCTCAACGAGTGCGGCCACGGATCGTGATCTCCGACGAGCGCGGATTGCTGCTCGGCACCGGCGGCGGCGTTAGGAAAGCGTTGCCCGAGCTGTGCGATGGGCCGTTTTTTCATATCAATTCCGACACCATCTGGATCGATGGCGTTAAGCCGAATCTTGCGCGGCTGGCCGAGGCATTTGATCCCGCGGCCATGGATGCGTTGCTGCTGCTTTCGCCCACCGCTGGCAGTATCGGCTATACCGGGCGCGGTGACTTCGCCATGGCGCAGGATGGCCGTCTGACCCGCCGCGGCGAACAGGAAGTGGCGCCCTTTGTCTACGCCGGCGCCGCCATTCTGCTGCCGTCACTCTTTGCCCATGCGCCCAAGGGCGAGTTCCCGCTCACCGAAATGTTCGATCGCGCAGCTGAAAAAGGTCGCCTGTCCGGACTGCGGCTGGAAGGCCTGTGGATGCATGTCGGCACGCCCGACGCAATCGCCGCAGCGGAAGGCGCGATCAAGGCGAGCGTCGGTTGATCGGCCACGCGTGTATGCGTGTATGATTCAACCAATGCCCCCGAGTCGACCCAACGTTTTCACCATTCCCGCTTCGGCGCCATTCCTGCCGACGTTGATCGGCGCGCTGCGCGACGGAACGCTCGTGCCAGGCTTCCCGGCCAGCGGCGATCCCTTGGCATTGGCAAAGGCGACACTTTATCTGCCGACCCGGCGCGCCTGCCGGCTCGCGCGTGACGTCTTCCTCGACCGTCTCGACGGCGACGCCTCCATTTTACCGCGCATCGTCGCTCTCGGCGATCTGGACGAGGACGAGATCATTTTTGCCGAGGCCGCGACCGGCGCGCTTGCTGATCCGGCGCTCAACCTTTCACCCACCTTCGGCGCGCTGGAGCGGCGGCTGACGCTGGCCGAGCTGATCTCGACCTGGGCTGCGGCGATCACGCCGGAGAAAGGCGCGCCGCTCATTGCCAACACGCCGGAGGCTGCCGTGGCGCTTGCCGACGCGCTGGCGCGGCTGATGGACGACATGATCACGCGCCAGGTACCGTGGGACAATCTCGACAAGCTGGTCCCTGACGAACTCGATGAATACTGGCAGCAGTCGCTGAAGTTCCTGAAGTTCGTGCACCCGGCGTGGCGCAAGATCCTCGCCGAAAAAAATGCCATTGAGGCCGCCGAGCGCCGCGACAGATTGATCGAGGCCGAGGCCACACGGCTTGCGGGCTCGGACGCGCCGGTGATCGCTGCTGGTTCTACCGGCTCGATGCCGGCGACCGCCAAATTGCTTGCGACCATCGCCAAGCTGTCGCACGGCGCCGTCGTGCTGCCCGGGCTCGACAAGATGCTCGACGATGCTTCGTGGGCGCTGATCGCCGGCAATGAGGACGATGACAGCCATGATGGCCTGCCCGCCGCCGGCCATGCGCAATTCGCCATGCATGCGCTGCTCGACCGCATCGGCATCACGCGCGCCGATGTTCAACAGCTTGCAAAACCCGATGGCCGCGAGGCGCTGGTGTCGGAGGCCTTGCGCCCGGCGGCCACCACCGAGCGCTGGCGCGAGCGTCTTGCCGACAATGATTTCAATGCCGCCGCATCGTGCACGCTTGAAACCCTGTCGCTGATCGAGGCCGCCAATGCCGAGGAAGAAGCGCTCGCCATCGCGGTGGCTATGCGCGAGGTGCTGGAGACCAAGGACAAGACGGTCGCGTTGGTCACGCCTGATCGCGCTCTCGCCCGCCGCGTTGTGGCCTCGCTCGCACGCTGGAATGTAAAGGTTGATGACTCAGGCGGTGACGCACTGGCCGACACCGGCGCCGGTCTGTTCGCGCGGCTTGCGGCGGAAGTCGCACTCGGTGGGCTCGAGCCCGTGCTGCTCCTTGCCCTGCTCAAGCACCCGTTGCTGCGGCTCGGGCAGCGGCAGGGCGCGCATGATCAATCGATGGCCGCCCTTGAACGAGCGCTGCTGCGTGGGCCGCGTCCGCGCGCCGGGACAAAGGCCTTGGCGCATGCGCTCGAAACTTTCCGCGCGACGGGTGATGATTTGCACCCAAGCGACCCGCGCAAATCGATCCGCGATGACGAACTCGACGCCGCGGCTGCGCTGATCGAAAAAATCGCTGCCGCGCTGGCACCGCTCGAAACATTGAAATCCGGTCGAGAATCCCTCGCCGAATTCGCGCAATGTCACCACGACGTAATCGCGGCCCTCAGCTCCGACGAGAACGGTGAGGCCGCCGCCTTCGCCAATCACGACGGCACGGTGCTTGCCGATACCCTCGAGCAGCTTATCGACAGCCCGACTGCCGCAAATCTCGCGGTCCCGCGCGGGGATTATGCCGAGCTGTTCGAGGCCGCCATTAGCGACCGCGTGGTGCGCCGGCCGGAAAGCCGCGAGCTGCGCGCGCATATCTACGGCCCGCTGGAGGCGCGCCTGCAGACGGTCGACCGCATCGTGCTGGGCGGGCTGAACGAGGGTACCTGGCCGCCGGAGACGCGCAACGACCCGTGGCTGAGCCGTCCGATGCGCCGCGATCTCGGCCTCGATCCGCCCGAGCGCCGCATCGGCCTCTCCGCGCACGACTTCGCGCAGGCATTGGGCGCACGTGAAGTCATCCTTTCGCGCGCAGCCAAGGTGGCCGGCGGCCCGACCGTCACCTCCCGCTTTGTGCAACGCATCGCCGCGCTCGCCGGCGGACGCTGGGAGGGCGTCGTCGCGCGCGGTAAACGCTACCTCGCGCTCGCGCGCGCGCTCGATTCGCCGGCCGAGGTGAGGCACGCCGAGCGTCCGGCGCCCAAGCCGCCGCGCGCCGCGCGGCCCAGCAAGCTTTCGGTCACCGCCATCGAGGATTGGCTGCGCGATCCCTACACGATCTATGCCCACTACGTTTTGCGCCTACAGCCGCTCGATGCGGTCGATACCCCGCCCGGCGCGCGCGACCGCGGCACCGTCATCCACGGCGCCATCGGCGACTACACGGAAATATTCGCCAACAACCCGCCGGCCGACCCGCTGAAGGAACTACTCAAGCTCGGCGAACACTATTTCGCGCCGCTCAACGACTACCCGGAGGCGCGCGCGTTCTGGTGGCCGCGCTTCGAGCGCATCGCGCGTTGGTTTGCTGCGTGGGACATGGATCGGCGCACCGGCCTCACCACACTGCACGCCGAACTCCGGGGCGAGTTGACTTTCCCTGCCGGCACGCGCGCATTCACCCTCTCGGGCATCGCCGACCGTGTCGAACTGCGCAAGGACGGCACCTACGCCATCATGGACTACAAAACTGGGCAGGCGCGCACTGAAAAGCAGGTGCGTACGGGGCTCGCGCCGCAATTGACGCTTGAGGGCGCAATACTGCGCGGCGGCGGCTTCAAGCCGATTGCCGGCGGCTCGGTCTCACAGATTGCTTACGTGACGCTCAGGGGCGGTGCTGAGCCA
>DASSYU010000198.1:0-3385 GCA_035703125.1 Pseudolabrys sp.
GCCGGCAGCACTTTCACGGGCGCGCTTTCCGAATCTGACGCGGCAATGTCGGATTGGTAACGCATCCGCGGGAGCGCCAGAGCGTGCAGCGGCGCCGCGACGAAAGCGAGCAGCGCCGCATAGATCAGGTAGGTGCCGCGCCAGTCCACGCGCTCGAGCAAGAAGTGCGTCATCGGCCAACTGACCGTGGAGGCGAATCCGCCGGCGAGCGTCAGCGCTGTGATCGGCCGGCGCGCGCCGACGCCGAATATGCGGCCAAGCGTTGAGAACGCCGCGTCGTACAGGTTTGCCGCCATGGCGACGCCAAGCACCATCCAGACCGCGTAATAGGCGACCGGGTGCGCGGCAGAGGCGATAAGGAACAAACCAAGCGCTCCGATGAGCGAACCGAGTGTCATGACGACATGGCCGCCGAAGCGGTCGATCGATCTGCCGACATAAGGAGCGACCAGGCCGGCGACAAGCAGACCGATTGAAAATCCGCCCATGGCGAAAGAGATCGACCAGCCGCGCTCGGCCGCGATCAGCGGCACGATCAGCACCGGCGTGTAGAAGATTGTCCCCCACGTCAGAATTTGCGTGATGCCGAGCACCGGCACGGCACGCCAGGGTCCATCGATGAATTCACGGGAAGAGATCATGAGAGGCGCACCAAAGCAGCCATGCGCAACTTTGACACGCGACTACAGCGAGCGGTAACGAAAGACGAATTTATCGCGGCGGCGGCGGTGGCGTCGCTTTGGGTCTGGCGGGAGCGCGCGGCGCCGGCTTCCTGGCGCCCTCGGCGCCGCAGCGGACATAGACACTCGTGCCGTAGCGACCCTGCACTTCGGAATCGATCCAGCGCAAAATCAGGATGCGGCCATTGAACGAGACGACTTCGCGGTCTTGCGCGCTGCCGGGAGGGTCTTCGGCGGGCCCGATAAATGTTTTGCCGCCCGGTGCGCCCTTGAGGGCCAGTTCGGTCGGTGTCGCCTGGTCGGCGAGGTGCATCATGACCCCACCGGTCGGGCCGAGCGTAATGACGTAGGGTTGATTGCAGCCGCGGGCAGCCGCCGCTTCGGTGCGCGCGCGGTCTTCTTCCTTGTGATAGGCGGCAAGTCCCCATCGACCGACAATGTCCTGCGGGGGGAAGGCCGGCGGCAGCGTCGGACCGGTTGCCGGTGCGGCCGGCAGTTCGGGCTGCGGCCCGGTTGCACAGCCGGATAGCCCCAAGGCTAACAAAACAAGTGCTGCGGCGCTCGAGATGGTCAGGCGGGCGGGCTGGTGCATTCCGGCTCCCTGGAAACAGATCTCAACTTTGGAGGTCCTTAGCGGCCAGCGCAAGCATGCATTCGCAGATCATGATTTGCACCCGCTCTGACCCTCTCTGCTTGACACTCCGGCGCGAAGGCAATATTTCCCAGGCAGCGCTTGGCACTCCCCGAGCGTGAGTGCTAAACCACTGACATACCGATGCTTTCTGTTCATGAGACGCGCATTAGCGCCACGAGGTAGCCCATGGCCAAAACCAAGTTTCGTCCCCTTCATGACCGCGTCGTCGTACGCCGGATCGCCGCCGAAGAAAAAACCAAAGGCGGAATCATCATCCCGGATACCGCCCAGGAGAAGCCGCAAGAAGGCGAAGTAATTGCGGTCGGCCCCGGCGGTCGCGACGAGAACGGCAAGCTCATTCCGATCGACCTGAAAGCCGGCAACCGCGTGCTGTTCGGCAAGTGGTCGGGCACTGAGGTCAAGCTCGACGGCGAGGAACTCCTGATCATGAAGGAGTCCGACATCATGGGTGTGATCGCCTGACACCGTACCCTTTTGTTCAAGGAGTGATTTGAAATGGCTGCAAAGGACGTCAAATTTTCCGGCGATGCCCGCGAACGGATGCTGCGCGGCGTCGATATTCTCGCGAACGCCGTCAAGGTCACGCTCGGTCCGAAAGGCCGCAATGTCGTCCTCGACAAATCGTTCGGCGCGCCGCGCATCACCAAGGATGGCGTGACCGTCGCCAAGGAGATCGAGCTCGACGACAAATTCGAGAACATGGGCGCGCAGATGGTGCGCGAAGTCGCCCAGAAGACCAATGATCTCGCCGGTGACGGCACTACAACCGCAACCGTGCTGGCGCAGGCGATCGTCAGGGAAGGCGCCAAATCGGTCGCAGCCGGCATGAACCCGATGGATCTCAAGCGCGGCATCGACATTGCTGTGCACGCGGTCGTCAAGGACATCGAAAAGCGGGCGAAAAAAGTCGGCGCTTCTGCGGAAGTCGCTCAGGTCGGCACCATCTCGTCGAATGGCGACGCCAATATCGGCCAGATGATTGCGAAGGCGATGCAGAAGGTCGGCAACGAGGGCGTCATCACCGTCGAGGAAGCCAAGGCGCTCGAGACCGAAGTCGAGATCGTCGAAGGGATGCAGTTCGATCGCGGCTACATCTCGCCCTACTTCATCACCAATGCCGAAAAGATGCTTGCCGAGCTCGAGGATGCTTACATCCTCCTGCACGAAAAGAAGCTCTCCGGCCTGCAGTCGATGCTTCCCGTCCTGGAAGCTGTCGTGCAGTCGGGCAAGCCGCTCGTCATCATCGCCGAAGACGTGGAAGGCGAAGCGATTGCGACTTTGGTGGTCAACAAGCTGCGCGGCGGCCTCAAGGTCGCGGCGGTGAAGGCTCCGGGCTTTGGCGATCGCCGTAAGGCGATGCTCGAGGACATCGCGATCCTCACCGGCGGCCAGCTGATCTCCGAAGATCTCGGCATAAAGCTCGAGAACGTCACCACGGCCATGCTGGGCCGCGCCAAGAAGGTGATCATCGAGAAGGAAAAGACCACCATCGTGCACGGCGCCGGCAAGAAGCCCGACATCGAGGCCCGCGTCGGCCAGATCAAGGCGCAGATCGAGGAGACCACCTCCGACTATGACCGAGAAAAACTGCAGGAGCGGCTGGCGAAGCTCGCTGGCGGCGTCGCGGTGATCAAGGTCGGAGGCGCGACCGAGGTCGAAGTGAAGGAAAAAAAGGACCGCGTCGAGGACGCGCTCAACGCCACCCGCGCCGCGGTCGAGGAAGGCATCGTGCCCGGCGGCGGAGTTGCGTTGCTGCGCGCCAAGAAGGCGGTCGGCCGCATCCATGATGAAAACCCGGACGTCCAGGCCGGCATCAACATCGTGTTGAAGGCCCTGGAATCGCCGATCCGCCAGATCGCGGAAAACGCCGGCGTGGAAGGCTCGATCGTGGTTGGCAATATTATGGACAACAAGTCCGAGACCTACGGCTTCGACGCTCAGGAAGAAAAATATGTCGACATGATCCATGCAGGTATCGTCGATCCCGCCAAGGTCGTGCGCACCGCCTTGCAGGACGCCGGCTCGGTTGCCGGCCTGCTCGTCACCACGG
>DASSYU010000215.1:0-2955 GCA_035703125.1 Pseudolabrys sp.
GAGGATCTCGGCGGCGGCGTCGTGCTTTATCTCGCGCAGGAGGGCCGCGGCGTCGGCCTCGCCAACAAGATGCGCACCTATCGGCTGCAGGACGACGGCCTCGACACCGTCGATGCCAACACGACGCTTGGCTTCGACGACGACGAACGCGACTACGGCATCGCTGCGCGCATGCTGCAGATGCTCAATTGCACGCGGATTGTCCTGCTGACCAACAATCCCGCCAAGGTCGACGGCCTAGCCAAGGCCGGCATCGAAATCGCAAGCCGCATGCCGCTTGAAACCCCGATTAACGCCGACAATCGACGGTACATGGCCGCAAAGGCGGTTCGCGCTGGGCACCGCCTCGATCATCTCATGGCGTCGCTCGCCGAACCGTCATAGCCCGGTGCGGCTTTCCTCTGGCATCATTGAACGGCGCTGATATCGTCTTCTAGGACGCCGCCTATTGCGGCTCAAAGAGCTGACATCAGCCATGCCACAAGACGTGCCGAGCCGGTCGATCGGCGAGTTGACCTACCCCGACATTTCGAAGCGCCTGCGCGCGAGCTCAATCCTTTGCCTGCCGGTCGGCTCGATCGAGCAGCATGGCCCTCACCTGCCGCTCAACACTGACCTTGTGCTGGCAGAGGAATTCACGCGCCGCATCATCGCGCGATGGGGCGAGGTCTACGATCTCTGGCAATTGCCCTCCGTGGCTGTAAGCCTCGCTCGTGAGCATGAGTGGGCTCCCGGCACGCTATCCTTGTCGATCGAGGGCATGACCCGGCTCATTCGCGACCTGGGCCACGAAATCGCGCGCAGCCTGCCAGCGCGCAATGTTGCGGTCATTAACGGGCACGGCGGCAACCGCGGGATACTGGAGGCTTTGGCGCAGGATCTGCGCGGCGATTTCAGGCTCAATGTCTGCATTCTGCATCCGACCACCTGGGCGGACATCCATGCTGCTTCCAAAACGCCGGAAATCCATGGCGGGAAAAACGAAACGTCCATGATGCTGGCGGTTGCGCCACATTTGGTACGTGCCGACGAAATCAAGAAACTGCAAACCGCTCCCGGAGCCGACGCCGTGCGTGCAACGATCCTCGATCAGTCCGTGACCTGGCCGTGGACCACGAACGAGAAGGCCATCGCCGCAAGCGGCGTCATTGGCGACGCAAAATCTGCATCGGCGGAATTCGGCAAGCAGCTCCTGGAGAAAATCACTGATGCGGCAGGCGGCGTATTTAAGCAGCTTCTGGAACGCCAGCAGCTTTTGCGCGGCTAGATACAATGCAGGCTGCATCGCGATCGTCTGCCCGCGAGGAGAGCCTTCTGCGCAATCTTGCCGTGGCCGCCGGCCTCGGCTGGTCCCTTGCCTTTGTCATCGTTGCGCTCGTCTATGAGCTTCAGCTCTATGCCGACGGCGCGATGTTCTCCTACGCGGTTGCGGTCCAGGACGTGTGGGCATTCCACTGGCACAACATCGCCGATCGCGCCTCCGTGTTTTTCCTTTCGCTCTGGCCCGCCGAAACCCTCGTCGGACTGACCGGACGCCCTACGGCCGGCATTATCACCTACGGTTTTCTTTTCTATGTCGCGCCACTCATAGGCCTCCTCGGGACATTGGCGGCCGATCGTTCACGCGGTCGCATTTTATTCGCTTACGCGTGCGCCTCGACGGCTTTGCTTTGCCCGCTGATCTTCGGCTTCCCGACGGAAATGTGGATGGCGCATGCAGTGTTTTGGCCAGCGCTCGCGCTGGCCCCCTACGCACGCCGGGGAGTCCTTGGGACGGTCATCCTGTCAGTCACGATGACGGCGTTGGCCCTGACCCATGCCGGCGGCGTCGTATTCGCAATTGTTATTGTCGCAACGCTTGCGTTGCATGGTTTCCGTCATCCTTTGTTCCTGCGTGGGGCAGCTGTGCTGTTCGTCGCAATGGCGTTGTGGCTCATCGTGAAAGCGGTCTATCCGCCCGACGGCTACTTCGCCGATGTTCTTGTCAGAGCCGGCACGCATTTTTTCGATCTCGCTATTTTTCAAGTGAATCTCGTCGTCTTGCTGATCGTCGTCACTGCCAGTTATGCGCTGCTCTTTCTCGCGCTTTCCCGGATCATGCCAGTGGAAACGGCGCTGCTCACGGCGCTCGCCGTCAGTGCAATCGCCCTGCTAATTTATTGGCTGGCGTTCGACCAGTGGGTCCATGCAAGCAACCGGTACTATCTCCGCACAGCGCTGGTCGTCATCACGCCGGTCTTCGGTGTGCTGGCAGCCGTCTACGCAATGCGGGCGGACGGTGCGCCGGTAAATTGTCCGCGCCTGCTGCAAATCACGAAAATCCTGGCTAGCGTCACGGTAATCCGGGCTTGCACCGGTGCCATCATTCTTTGCACGGCCATTCATGTTGTTCAGACCACAAAATTCGTCACGCACTGGACAGCGTACAAAGCGGCAGTGAGGGCGCTCGCGCTGGGCACGGTTTCCGATCCCGCGCTCGGCGACCCGCGCTTCGTTTCATCGCAACGGATTTCACCGGAGCTCAATCAACTCAGCTGGTTCTCGACGGTCGAGTACCTGTCGATCATCTTGTCGGACTTCAAACCTGTGCGGATCGTTGTCGATCCTGCGGGAAATTATTTCTGGTTGTCTTGCGGGACCGCGACGGAAAACGCGAAGGCCACGCGCTCGGTCCCCATGCCGGCGCGCGATCTCGTCAGGATCTACTCCTGCCTGCACCGCTGACAAGAAATATCAAGAAAAGCAGCTGCCGCCGGCGAAGCGTTAGAGGGCGCACCAGTCGCGGATGATCGCCGAATAGATCTCGGTCGCCTGCTCAATCCGTGACACGACGCAATACTCGTCGGTCTGGTGCGCAAGCTCCAGCTCTCCGGGGCCAATGATCGCTGTCGGCGGTGTGCCCATCGCCGGGGTCAGGATCGAAGCGTCGGTAAAATACGGTGCGGCGCCGATCTC